>CAZMMO010000165.1:3003-5274 GCA_964567365.1 uncultured Rhodanobacteraceae bacterium
TGGGCGACGCCGGCCACGGGAATCTTCAACGGCGCATGCGCATTGTGCTGCTGGTGCGAGATCATCATGCCCAGCAGCAGCACGATCAGCACCGGGCCGATCAGCGGCCCGTACACCAGGGCGCTCAGCAGCGTGCGCCGGTCGCGCAGGTTCTCGCGCACTTCCTTGGCGAATACGGCGGATATGGTGCTCATGCGGCCAGGCCCTCGGCGGAACCGATCAACGAGACAAAGGCGTCTTCCAGGTTTTCCCGGCCGGTCTGCTCGCGCAGCGCGTCGGGCGACTCGTCGGCCACCACGCGGCCGCCGGCGATGACCACGACGCGGTCGCACAGCAGACCGACCTCCTGCATGATGTGGCTGGAAAACAGCACGCAGCGGCCCTCGTCGCGCAAGGCGCGCATGAAGCGGCGCAGGCCGCGCGTGGCCATCACGTCCAGGCCGTTGGTGGGCTCGTCCAGGATGACGTTGTGCGGATCGTGCACCAGCGCCCGCGCGATGGCGGTCTTGACGCGCTGACCCTGCGAAAAACCCGCAGTGCGCCGGTCCAGGAAATCGCGCATCTCCAGCGCCTCCACCAGGACCTCGCGGCGGCGCTGCAGGGTTTGCGTTTCCAGGCCGTGCAGGCGGGCAAAATAGTCGATGTTCTCGCGCGCCGTGAGCCGCGTGTACAGGCCACGCGCATCCGGCAGCACGCCCAGGCTCTTGCGCACCGCGAGCGGGTCGGCCGCGGCATCCACGCCGTCGACGCGCACGCTGCCGCGGTCGGGCTTCATCAGCGTGTAGAGCATGCGCAAGGTGGTGGTCTTGCCGGCGCCGTTGGGGCCGAGCAGGCCGGTGATTTCGCCATCGCGGGCCACGAAGCCGACGTCGCGCACGGCCTGCACCGCACCGAAAGCCTTGTGCAATCCCTGTACTTCGATCATGGCGCGGCTCCGTTGAACGAAAGGAACGGGGCCGGCGGCCCCTGCCGTTCCAGGCAGCGGGCGTCCAGCTGCCCGGGCTTGAGCGTTTCGACGAACTCGTGGATCAGCTGCGGCATGCAGCCGACCGTCTCCACGCCGTGGCCCTGCCCTTTGACGATCAACTGGCGCGCATCGGTCAGGCCCTGCAGGATCAACTTGCCGTTCGCGGGCGGCGTGACCGGGTCGAGCGCGCCGGACAGGATCAACACCGGCTTGCCGCTCTGCAACGGCCGGTGGAAACCGGCCGGACGCGTGCCGTGCGGCCAGATCGAGCAGACGGTCTTGTACTGGTCGACGATCGAGTTGCCCAGCAGCGTGTCGGCATCGGCGGGGTCCGCTTTCATGCGGTCGGCATCCTCGCTGCAGATGACGCTCCAGTTCATGCCCTGGGTGACGTCGTGGGAAACCTCGCCGCCGTTGCCCGCGAGCATGGCGTACTGCCCCAGCAGCGGGCCCACGTCCCCGTGCGCCGCCGCGTCGATGGTCAGCGGCAGCAGGCGGATGCCCGCCCGGCTGTAGGCGAACAGGCGCACCACCATGGCCAGGGTGTGGCGGTCGAGCATCTGCTGCCCGGGCTGGAACGTCACCGGATCGCGGGTGCTGACCTGGTGCGGATTGGCCTCGAGCGCGCTGGCCAGCAACTGCAGGGAATGCATCGGATCGCCGAAGCGTTTCTTGCACGCCTCGTCGCGCGTGCACAGGGCGAAATCCTTTTCCAGCGCCTGTTGCAGATGCCGCGCCATGTACTGGCCCAGGGCAAACTGGTTGGGCACCGGCGAATCCAGGATCACGCTGCGCACGCCCTGCGGATAGCGCATCAGGTACTGCTGCGCGACGCGCGTGCCGTAGGAAACGCCCAGCAGGTCGAAGCGCGGCGAACCGAGCGCCTGGCGCACCGCCTCCAGGTCTTCCACCGCCGCCGTGGTGGTGTAAAAGCGCGGATCGGCCTGCTTGCTCACCTGGGCCAGGCACGCGGTGACCTGCTTGCGCAGCTGCTTCGGATCCGGCGTCGTCGGCAGCGGCTGATCCTTGAGCTTGCACGCGAGCGGATGGGAATGTCCGGTGCCGCGCTGGTCGATCAGCAGAAAGTCGTGATGCCGCGCCAGTTCGGGAAAGGCCTTGGCCACGTGCGCCGCCCGCGTGGCCGCCTCGCCGGGTCCGCCGGCCAACAGCACCACGATGTCCCGGGCCGGTTCCGGCGCGCTGGCGCGCACGATGGCCATATTGAGCTTGATATGGCGCCCACCGGGATCGGCGCGGTTCTCGGGCACGTCGAAGCGGTTGCACCAGGCCCGCACCGAGGCGCC
>CAZMMO010000166.1:0-5260 GCA_964567365.1 uncultured Rhodanobacteraceae bacterium
TCGGCACAGGCCGACCTGGTGCAGTTGGCCGGGCCGGTGCAGCAGCTTTCCAAGCACAAGTGCCGGGTGTTCTGGATGCGACCGGACGCCGGCGTCGTCGACGCGCAGGTGCAGCGGCAATGGCAGGCGCTGGATGCGCTGCGTCCGACCGTGGACGGGCTGGTCGGACGGCCCGGACTGTTCGCCTGGGACCGCGTCGACCCGGCTTCGGCGCTGCTGGCCGAGCACCTGCCGCGGGACCTTGCCGGCCGGGTGGCCGACCTCGGTGCCGGTGCGGGATACCTGTCGGTGCAGCTGGTGCGCCGTTGCCCGCAGGTGCGCCACATCGACCTGTACGAAGCCGATGCACGGGCGCTGCCGGCGGCGCGCGCCAACATGGAAGCCGCCTGTGCGCAGTCGGCGTCGGCGCCGGGCTTTGCCCTGCATTGGCATGACGTGGCGGCGGGCCTGCCGGAATGCTACGACGCCATCGTCAGCAATCCGCCGTTCCACCTGGGCCATGCCGACCTGCCGCAACTGGGCCGGGCCTTCATCATGGCGGCGGCGCGGGCGCTGCGTCCGGGCGGCGTCTTCCGGATGGTGGCCAACCGGCACCTGGCCTACGAGGCCAGCTTGCGGGAACATTTTTCCGGCGTGCGCGAGCTGGCCGTGCGCGATGGCTTCAAGCTCATCGAGGCACGACGGTGAAGCTGCCCGCGTACCTGGCCAATCTGGGCTATGGCAGCCGGCGCGAGGTGCGCCTGGTGTTCCGCGCCGGCCGGGTGACCGACGCGGACGGGCGGATCCTGCAGCCTGACGAAGTGCTGGAACATGCGCGGGTGCGCGTGGATGGCCAGGCGCTGGATCCGCCGCCGGGCGTGGTGGTGATGCTGCACAAGCCGGTCGGCTTCACCTGTTCGCGCGTCGATGCCGGCCGCGTGATCTACTCGTTGTTGCCGCCGCGGTGGCGTGCGCGCAGGCCGGCCCTGTCCAGCGTGGGACGCCTGGACCGCGACACCAGCGGCCTGTTGCTGCTGACCGACGACGGCGCATTGCTGCACCGGATCATCTCCCCGCGCCGGCACGTGCCCAAGGTGTACGAGGCTACGCTGGCGCAGGATCTGCGTGGCGACGAGGAAGAGGTTTTTGCCGCCGGCACGCTGCTGCTGCGCTCGGAAACCCGTCCCCTGGCACCGGCGCGGCTTGAAGTGGCGACGCCGCGCCGGGTACGCCTGACCGTGACCGAGGGGCGCTACCACCAGGTGCGGCGCATGTTCGCGGCGGTCGGCAACCACGTGCAGGCCCTGCATCGCGTGGCCGTCGGCGGGCTGTTGCTGGGCGACTTGCCTTGCGGCCAGTGGCGCGTCCTGGCGCCGGACGAGGTCGGAAAGGTGTTCGCCGAGATGCCGTGCGACGTGCCCCAATTTGGGGACGGAGGGAATTAAATTCTTGTTTTTGCGGAACAGCTCCAAGAGCGCGACGTATCGTGTAACAAGAATTTAATTCCCTCCGTCCCCATACAATGCGGTCCGAACGATTTCCGAACCCGAGAGGTACTTCCATGAATCCTATATCCGGCCCGGGCAAATGGTTGCCGATGCTGGCGGCCTTGGCCGCCACGGTCCTGTTGGCGGCCTGTGCCACGCAGCCGACGAGCGGTCCCGGGCAGACGGCGCACAATCCGATCGCCACCTGGGTGCCGTCGCCCAATTTCGACCAGCGCAAGCCGTTCATGATCGTCATCCACTTCACCCAGGAAGGTTCGGCCAAGGAGGCTCTGCACACCTTGCGCACGGCCAATTCCGGCGGTCCGGTCAGCGTCCAGTACATGATCGGCGACGATGGCCACATCTACCAGCTGGTAGCCGACATCCATCGCGCCTGGCAGGCCGGCAGCGGGCGCTGGGGCACGGTCACCGACGTCAATTCGGCGTCCATGGGCATCGAGCTGGACAACGACGGCAACGAGCCGTTCCCGCCCGCGCAGATCGACAGCCTGCTGCGTCTGCTGACCGACCTCACCTCGCGCTGGCACATCCCGCCGACGCGGATCATCGGTCACGAGGACATGGCGCCGGCGCGGCGCAGCGACCCGGGCCAGTACTTCCCGTGGCAGACGCTGGCCGAGCACGGTTTCGGCCTGTGGCCCAAGGGGCCGCTGCTGGATCCGCCCGAGGGTTTCGACCCGTGGCTGGCCCTGTCCGCGATCGGCTATCCGGTGGACAAGCACAACCACGGCGCCATCGTGCATGCCTTCCACAACCATTTCCGCGGCATGGGCAGCAACAGCATCCCGGGCAACCTGATCGAAGGCCAGCCGGTCCATCCGTTCCACGCCAACCGGCTCGACGCCAAGGATCTGCGCATCCTCTACACGCTGGTGCAGCAGCTGGGCTACAACTGACGGGCGCGCGGCGCGCCGTCCGGCGGGTGCCGGCGGGGCGCTGCGGGTTTCACGCCAGTCCCTGCTCGGCGCACAGCGCGTCCAGCCGCTCGACCACGTCGTCCACGCCGATCAGGTCCATCACGCCCGGGTACTCGATCTTCTTGCCCCAGGGCAGGTCGGCGGCCGGCTTGCCCAGGTATTTGCGCGCGGCCTCGTCGTAGCGGTTCACGCACCAGCGGCGGTCGGAATAGGGACCGGAGCGGTCCGGATTGCTGGCCGCGTGCAGGCCGATCACCTTGCAGCCGACGGCGTTGGCCATGTGCATGGGCCCCGAATCGGGCGTGAGCAGCATCGATGCGCGGGCGAACAGGGCCAGGGCCTTCTTCAGGGTGTCCTTGCCGGTGAGGTCGACGGGCGTGTGGCGGACCGCGGCCAGGATGGCGTCGGCCATGCGGCGCTCGGCGGAGGACGGGCCTCCGGTCAGGAGCACGCGCAGGCCGCGGGAGGCGGCATGGTCGATGACCTGCGCACAGCGCTCCGGGCGCCAGTTGCGCAACGCGTGGCTGGAACTGGGGCTGACCACCAGCGTCGGCACGTCGTCGGGAATCTGCTCGCGGGCCCATTCCCGTGCCTGCTGCGGGATCGGGAGGTCCCAGCGCACGTTGTCCTGGTGCAGGCCCAGCGGCTCGAGAAAGCTGCCCAGCGCGTCGAGCACATGCTGGCCGGGGCGGGCGGCGATGCGCCGGTTGATGAACAGGCCGTGCAGGTCCTTCGAGCGCGCGCGGTCATAGCCGATGCGCCGGTCCGCATGCACCGCCAGGCTGAGCAGGTTCGAGCGCAGCGCCACCTGCATGTGCAGCAGCGCATCGAAGCGGCGCCCGGCCAGGGCCCGGCGCACCGCGCGCATCCCCGCCAGGCCCGCGCCCTTGTCGAAGGTGACGAACTCCACTCCCGCGATGTCGCCCACCAGGCGCCGCTCCAGCTTGCCGACGATCCAGGTCAGCGTGGTGTCCGGCCAGGCGCGTTGCAGGGTGCGCACCAGCGGCACCACGTGGGTCACGTCGCCGATGGCCGAGGTGCGCAGCAGACACAACGATTGGGGATGAGGAGGAGGCGACATCGGTTGTTAGACTGTGCGTACCAAGAGCGGAAGATCAGGCCGTCGCGGCGTCGAACCGGGCCGGCGGCCACCACGCGAACTGATGGACGCACACATTCACGCCAATTCCGACGGCACGATTCTGTACGACGCCGATACGGTGCCACAAATCGGGCATGCCTGGTTCGATCCGGACTACTGGCAGGGCCTCGGGCGCCTGCGCGGGCACGGCGGTGGACGGGCCTCGGCGTGCTATATCGACAGCCCGGCCGGCGCCTGCGTATTGCGGCATTACCACCGCGGCGGCATGGTGGCCAACCTGCTCGGCGACCGCTATCTGTGGACCGGGCGCGACCAGACCCGGTGCTTTGCCGAGTTCCGCCTGCTGGCAGCCCTGGCCGAGACGGGGCTGCCGGTGCCGGTGCCGGTGGCGGCGCGTTATTGCCGCAGCGGCATGCAGTACACGGCCGACCTGATCACGCGGCGCATCGAGCAGGCCGAGACCCTGGCGCAATGCCTGCGCGAAGGGCGCCTGGACGCCGATCTTGCGCAGCGCAGCGGGGCCCTCGTGGCGCGTTTCCACCGCCACGGCGTGTGGCATGCCGACCTCAATGCGCATAACATCCTGGTCGGCCCGGACGGGCTGCACCTGATCGACTTCGACCGCGGCCGCCTGCGCACTCCCGAGCGATCCTGGCAACAGGCCAACCTGCGCCGCCTGCGCCGTTCCCTGCTGAAGCTGGGCGCCGGCCGCGACGGCGAAGACGTTTTCGACAGGCAATGGTGGAACCCCCTGATGCGGGGTTACGCCCGCACGCTGGAGCAAGACTGATTCGATGGCAACTTCCTGGACACTGCATTTCCTCGGCACCGGCGCCGCCCACGCGACGGAACTGGGCAACTCCTCGGCCGTGCTGGAGCGCGACGGCGAGCCGCTGCTGCTGATCGACTGCGGCCCGGACTGCGTCCACCGCCATCTCGAGGTCTACGGCAAGCCGCCGCCGGCGGTATTCATTACGCATCTGCACATGGATCACGTGGCCGGATTGGAGGGTTTGTTCCAGCGTCTGTGGTTCGATCCGAACCGGCGCGGACGAACCGACCTGTTCGTGCATGCGGCGCTGCTGCCGCTGATGCAGGGGCGGGTGGCCGACTACCCGGGCACCCTGGCCGAGGGTGGCGTCAATTTCTGGGACGCCTTCCACCTGGTGCCGTGCTCGCGCGGATTCTGGCATGCCGGTTTCTGGTTCGAGGTGTTTGCCACCCGCCATCACCGCCCCGGCACGTCCTTCGGCCTGGCCCTGCCGGGCAGCTTCGTGTGGACCGGGGACACCCGCCCCATCCCCGAGGTGCTGGAGGTGGCGGCCGCGCGCGATGAGCTGGTGGCCCACGACTGCACCGTGGTCGGCAACCCCTCGCACACGGGGGCCGACGATCTCGAGCGCGAGTATCCGCCGCAATTGCGCCAGCGCCTGTTGCTGTACCACTACGACAGCAAGGCGGAGGGTGCGGAGCTGGAGTCGCGCGGTTTCCGCATTGCCCGCCCGGGAGACCGGATCGAGTTGCCGATACCGCGCGAAGTGTCGGTGCACGCGGGCTGAGGCCCACGCGCTTCATGTAGGAGCGCACCCGGGCGCGACAGCATCAGCGTTCAATGAACTTTGAGCCCGTCGCGCCCGGGTGCGCTCCTACAAAAAACGGGTTGTCGTCCGCAAGTCCCGAGCGTTTTCGGGGCTCCCAGAATGGCGGCGGCCCTGCCAGCCACACCCCGGCACCCGAGTCCTCCACTACCGTTG
>CAZMMO010000167.1:0-5238 GCA_964567365.1 uncultured Rhodanobacteraceae bacterium
TCCGCGCGCTCAAGCCGGACGCGGTCGAATACACCTGGTGGTCCAACCGCGGCCGCGCGCGCGAGAACGACGTGGGCTGGCGCATCGATTACCAGCTGGTCACGCCGTCCCTGCGCGACCGCCTGCAGGGCTGCTCGATCTACCGCGACGAACGCTTTTCCGACCATGCGCCGTATATCGTGGACTACGCCGGATGAGCACGCCGTCCCGCTACAAGGGCTGGCGCGGCGTCGTGGCCGCCTTCGGCACGCCCTCGGCCGGCACCATGTGCCTGCTGGGGTTCGGCTCGGGACTGCCGTTCCTGCTGGTGGGCTACACGCTGTCGATCTGGCTGCGCGAGTCGGGCATGGACCTGGGTGCGATCGGGCTGCTCAGCTACGTCGGCCTGTTCTACGTGTTCAAGTTCGTGTGGGCGCCGCTGCTGGACCGCTGGAAGGCGCCGTTGCTGGGCGTGCTCGGCCGTCGCCGTGGCTGGCTGGTGCTGGCGATCGGCGTGCTGATCGCGGCCCTGGCCGGTATGGGCGTGGTCGGGCCCGGGCAGCTCGAGTTGTTTGTCGCGCTGGCGGCGCTGACGGCTTTCGCCGGCGCCACGCAGGACACCATGGTCGATGCCTACCGCATCGAGATCGCGCCGGAGGAGGCGCAGGCGGCGCTGGCCGCCACCTACACGCTGGGCTACCGCTTCGGCCTGATCCTGTCCGGCGCCGGCGCGCTGTACATCGCGGCGCTGGGCAACTGGCGCATGGCCTATCTGGTCATGGCCGCCGCCATGCTGGTGCCGCTGGCGACCGCCCTGCTGGCGCGCGAGCCGGGCGCCGGCCCGGTCCTGCGGCGGCCGGATTTCGGCGAGGCGTTCGTGCAACCGTTCGCGGATTTTTTCCGTCGTTACGGGACCTGGGTGGCGATCGCCCTGCTGGTGTTCGTGGGCCTGTACAAGCTGCCCGACCAGATGCTGGGCGTGATCGCCGGGCCCTTCTACATCGATACCGGCTACACCAAGGAACAAATCGCCACCGTCTCGAAACTGTACGGCGTGTGGATCGGCATCGGCGGCGCCTTTCTCGGCGGCATCGTGGTGGGGGCCCTGGGCTTGAAGCGTTCGGTGGTGATTGCGGTGTGCTGCCTGGCGCTTTCCAACCTGCTGTACCTGCTGATGGCCACCCATCCCGGCGCCAACTGGGCGTTCCTGGCCGCCATCTCCGGCGACAACGGCTCGCTGGGGTTTGCCGGCGTGGTGCTGGTGGCGTTCCTGTCCAGTCTCACCAGCCGCGAGTTCACCGCCACCCAGTATGCCCTGCTCAGTTCGCTGGCCAACCTGCCGGGCAAGCTGATCGGCGGCGTGTCCGGGTTCGTCGTGCAGGCCACCAGTTACAGCGCGTTCTTCGTGTTCAGCACCTTGTCGATCGTGCCGACCCTGCTGTTGTGGTGGTGGCTGGCGCGGCGCATGCGTTCGGGAGATGATGCCTCCGGGTAAGGCCGTGCGGGCCGGTCCTCGCCGATGGACTGCAACCGCGTGGGGATGGAGGTACCATAAGCGGCGGACGGGGAGACTGCCATGCCGGACATCGTGGTACGCCATATTGAGGATGCCGTGGCCGAACGCATCAAGCGGCTGGCGCGCGAGCGCCAGTGGTCGATCAACGATGTCATCCTGCACGCGCTGCGTTACGGCCTGGGCATGGCGGGCGACGCCTTCGGCACGCACGAACACGAGTTCCGCAGCGTGGCCAACCTGGGCGGCACCTGGGATGCCGACGAGACGGCCGCCTTCAAGGAGGCGGTGGACGCCCTCGCCGCGGCCGATCCGGAACAGATGAAAAACGAAAGCGGCTGCTGAACCCGCCTGCCGTAGGAGCGCACCTGGGCGCGACAACCTCGAGGCTCATTCATGCGCTGAGGTTGTCGCGCCCAGGTGCGCTCCTACGGCGGCGGGAAGAGGGTATGTCCGGAATCGGGGGGAGCTATCGTGGCGCCGGGTGCAAGGAGCCGAGCAGACGTGGGCCGTGCGCTCCGGTCACTGCCGGCAGGTTGCCCGGCAATCCCGCCAGGCGTTGTTGCGCCAGCCAGGCAAAACCCATGGCCTCCATGTAGTCGGCGTCCACTCCCAGCGTGCTCGTGCTGCGTACCGGCCGCGGCGCCAGCGCCTGCGCGAGGCCGTCCATCAATGCGTGATTGTGCACGCCGCCGCCGCAGACCAGGATCTCGCCGGCATCCTTCGCGTAGGCCTGGACGGCATCGGCAATGCTGCGCACGGTCAACGCCAGCAGCGTGGCCTGCACGTCGGCCGCGTCCAGCCTGGACACGCGTGGATGGGTGCCCAGCCAGGCCAGGTGGAAGTATTCGCGCCCGGTGCTCTTCGGCGGCGGTGCGGCGAAGTAGGGATCGGCCAGCAACTGCGCGAGCAGGGCCTCGTCCACGTGGCCCTGGCCGGCGAAGGCGCCGTCGCGGTCGTAGGGTTGGCCGCGGTGGCGCAGGCACCAGGCGTCCATCAGGCCGTTGGCCGGACCGGTGTCGAAGCCGCGGACCGTGCCGCTGGGATCGAGCAGCGAGAGGTTGGCGATGCCGCCCAGGTTGAGCACGGCGCGGGCCTGCCCGGGATCGGCCAGCACGGCGGCGTGGAAGGCGGGCATGAGCGGGGCGCCCTGTCCGCCCGCGGCCATGTCGGCACGCCGGAAGTCGGCCACGGTGTCGATGCCGCAGCGTTCGGCGATCAGCCACGGGTTGCCCAGTTGCAGCGTGAACCGGTTTTCCCCCTCGGGGCGATGGCGCATGGTCTGTCCATGCGAGCCGATGGCGCGCACGTCGGCGGCGCGCACGCCGGCCTCGGCCAGCAGCGCCTGCACGGCCTCGGCAAGGCGGGCGCCGATGGCGGTGTCCAGGTGTCCCAGTTCGTCCAGGTCGATGGCCTCCTCGCCCTGGGCCACGGCCAGCATGCGTGCGCGCAGGTCTTCGGGCCAGGGAAAGGTCAAGGCGTGCAACAGGCGTGGCTGTGGCGCGAAGGAGCACAGTGCGGCGTCGATGCCGTCCGCGCTGGTGCCGGACATCAGCCCGACGAACTGTTCATGGGAAGTGGTGGCCACAGTGCTTCAGCGAACCTCGAATAACCCCGAATCGTGGATTATCCATGATCGCGACAACAAGGGGGCCTCTGAACAAGGCGGCGGTCGCGGCGGGAAAGACGGTTTTGCGGAGGTTCCCTCAGCCGGCGTGATCGGACCCTTGTTCGCTGGCCTTGGCCAGCTCGACGCGATGGTGCAGCTTGTGGATGCGGGCCACCAGCGGCCGGACGTGTTGCTTGAACTGGGCCAGCAGCGCAGGCTTGAGCGGCTTGGGCGGCGGCAGCGTCACGGTCAGCGGATTGACGGGCTTGCCGTGGATGCGCACCTCGTAATGCAGGTGCGGTCCGGTGGCCCAGCCGCTTTGTCCCACGTAGCCGATGATCTGGCCCTGGTGGACATGCGAGCCCACGTGCAGGCCCGGCGCGTAGCGCGACATGTGCGCGTAGGCGGTGCTGATGCTGGCGGTGTCGCGGATGCGGATGTAGCGGCCGTAGCCGTGGACCCAGCCGCGCACGGTGATCACGCCGTTGCCGGCGGCATGGATGGGGGTTCCCATGGGCGTGGCCAGGTCGACACCGGCATGCAGGTGGCGTGAGTGGATGACCGGGTCCATGCGCCAGCCGAACGGGGAGGAGATGCGCTTGTAGTGGACCGGGGTGCGCAACAGCGAAGTGCGCAGCGGACGGCCGTCTTCGGTGTAATAACCGGACTCGCCGTTGGGCAGGGTGAAGCGGAACGCGGTGTAGCGTTTGCCGCGGTTGACGAATTCGGCGGCCAGGATGGGGCCGGCGTGCAGGTAGATCCCGTTGCGGTAGACCGATTCGTAGACCACCGTGAAGCGGTCGCCGGGACGCACCTGCCGGGAGAAGTTGATCTTCGACTGGAACACGTGGGCCAGCTTGGTCATCGTGGACCGGCGCAGCCCGGCCTTGTGCCCGGCGGCAAACAGCGAGGACTGGATGACGCCGTGCGCGACGCCGCGCCGGTTCTCCAGATCCCAGGTGCGGATGTCGCGGGTGACCTTTCCGTCCTTGAAATGCAGGGTTACCTGGTGGGCGTTGTCGGGCTCGAACCGCAGGGCCTTCAAGCGGCCCTGGGGATCGATCAGGAAGCCGAACTCGTCCCCGGGACGGATGTCGGTCAGCACGTGCGAATTCTTGGTGGCATCGAGGGCCGTGTTCAGATCCGAGAAGCCCAGCCCCTGGGCCTGGAAAATGTTCGACAGGGTCTGGCCCGGCTTCACCGTGACCTTGTGCCAGCGCGCGACCGGTTGCCGGGCGTCGGCCGGCGGGGCCGGCAGCGTCAGGGGCAGGGCGATGCGCGCGGGCTGGAAATCGGTGCGTTTCATGGCGCGCGCCCAGCTGGGCACGGCAACGGCCGACAACAGCACCATCAAGGTCGTCGTGGCGGCCAGGATCCAGTGTTCACGGTGCCAGCGGAGGGGTTGCGTCGACGTGTCGTTGTCGCCGGAGAAGGACCAGTGCGAGCAGCGCTGGTAGAAGCCCTGATGCCGGTGCTGCAGTTTGCGCCGGATGGCTTGCCGGCGCGCACGGTGTGCCCCCTGACGACCCTCACCCATCTTGTTATTCTCGTGTGTCGGTTGCGTGAACCCGAGGAACCATAGCGACGAGCGGCTGGTGCCGTCAATAGTTGTTGTGTATCAATGTGTTGCGTATCCCAGTCGGTTAACGCACAATTAACTCCGTTCAGCCGCCCGCGGGCGGCTGTCGTGTCATCCGCTGCAACGGAACCCCACTCATGAGTGAACTTGCGCAGGCTCTTGCGCTGATCGGCCGTGGTGCCGACGAAATCCTCAAGCCGGACGAACTGGAGGCGCGCCTGCGCCTGCAGCGTCCCTTGCGCGTCAAGGCCGGCTTCGACCCCACTGCGCCCGACCTCCACCTGGGCCACACGGTGCTGCTCAACAAGATGCGCCAGTTCCAGGACCTGGGGCATCAGGTCATCTTCCTGATCGGCGACTTCACCGGCATGATCGGCGACCCCACCGGCAAGAACGCCACACGCAGGCCGCTGACCGCCGACGAGGTCAAGGCCAACGCCGAGACCTACGCCGGCCAGGTCTACAAGGTGCTCGACCGCGAGCGCACCGAACTGCGCTTCAATTCCGAGTGGTTCGGCAAGATGAGCGCGGGGGACATGATCCGCCTGGCCGGTCAGC
>CAZMMO010000168.1:0-5233 GCA_964567365.1 uncultured Rhodanobacteraceae bacterium
CGGCCGGCCAGCGGCCGCCGTTTTCCCAGAAGTGGCGGATCGACTCGAGCGGCCTGCCCTTGGTCTCCGGCGCCACGCGGAACACGTAAACGCCGATGAAAACGGTCAGGACGAGGAAGGCACCGAAGGTGGCCGCGCCACCCAGGGAGTCCAGCGCGCTGAGGAAGAACAGCGACATCAGCAGGTTGCCCACCAGGTCGGCCGAGAGCGTCGCCGAGTTGCCCAGGGCGCGCAGCCGGTTCGGGAAGGTTTCGCCCGCGTAGGCCCACACCACGGTGCCGAAGCCGAAGTTGTAGCCCATGGTGAACAGCAGGATGCCGATGAAATCCAGCACCGCGTTCGCGCCCGTGAAATGGTTGAACGTGTACAACACCAGCAGCAGGGCGTCGGAGACGGCCATCACCGCGATCCCCGAGAGCAGGGTGGGGCGGCGCCCCAGGCGGTCGATGACGAACAGCGCCGCCACGGCGGCCACCAGTGCCGCCACTTCCACCAGCGCGGGCAGCAGGAGCAGCGCAAAGTTTCCCGTGAAGCCCAGGCTCTGGAAGATCAGGGGGCTGAAGTAGGTGATGGCGTTGATGCCGGTGATCTGGCTGAAGAAGCCGAGCACGACGACGAACACCGTGGCTCTGGCGAACGGGGGGCGGAACAGTTCGGCCAGCGCGGGCTTTTGTCCTTGCAGGCTCGCATCCGCCCGCATGTCGGCGATGATGCGCTCGGCGTCCTCGTCGGGGTTGGTGCGTTGCAGCGCCTGCCGCGCTTCGGGCAGCTTGCCGTGCAGCACGTACCAGCGCGGTGTGTCGGGCAGTCGCGCGATGAGCGCGAAGACCAGGATGGCCGGGGCGGCGGACAGCGCCAGCATCAGCCGCCAGTTGGCCGAGGCCGACAACCCGTAGTCGACGAAGTAGGACACCATGATGCCCAGCACGATGGCGATCTGGTAAACGGCGATCATGGCGCCCCGCGTGCGCCGGGGTGCGAGTTCGGCAATGAAAAGGGTGGTGGCCACCATCGAGATGCCGATGCAGATTCCGAGCAGGAACCGGGCCAGGTCGAGCCAGAGCAGGCTTTGCGCCGCGCCGCTGAGCATGGCGAACAACGCATAGCCGGCGGCCACCCCCAGCATGGTTTTCCTGCGGCCGAGAAAATCGCAGATGCGACCGCCGAGCAATCCGCCCAGGAGCATGCCGGCGGCGACCGAGACGGTGACTGTCTCCTGCAGGAAGGGCGTGTCGAGATGGAACTGCCGGGTGATGAACAGCAACGCGCCGGCGATGCTGCCCATGTCGTAGCCGAAGATCAGGCCCATGGTGGCGCCGGCCAGGCCGATGAGCAGGCTGGTGCGGCCCGGACGCGTGGCCAGGCGGGCCTGGGAGGGAGTCGTCGCCATGGAAATCACCTGCCTGTGCGTGGGAGGGAGCGGACCCTTACGCGGGGCGCAGCGGGGATTGGGTGAGGTGCATCTCGATGTGGTAGCGGTCCGCGCGCATGAGCGAGGTCGTGTACTCGATGGCCTCGCCGTGGCTGAAGGCACGGCGCATCACGTACAGGGCGGCGCTGCCCAGGGGCACGGCCAGGAGGTCGGCCGCGGCCTGGTCGTTCACCGTGGTGGCCCGGTAGGCCTCGTCGGCCTCGTCGATGACGATGCCATAGCGCGCGTGCAGTTCGCTGTACAGGGACGCGGAGGTGAAGTCGGCCTTGTCGATGTCGGGGAAGCGTTCGTGGCTGACGTAACTGGTCTGCAGGCCCATGGGATCGGTGTCGCCGCGGCGCAGCCGGTACAACTGCAGTACCGGCGTGCCGCTGGGAAGATCGAGCGCATCGGCCACCTCGTCGCTGGCGGCGACCACCTTCTGTTCGAGGATCATCGCGGTCGGGTGCATGCCCCGGTTGCGCATTTCCACGGTAAAGGAGGTCAGCTGCCGTGACTTGGCCGCCAGGGAATTGTCCCTGACGAACGATCCGCGTCCCGGTTCGCGGGAAATCAGGCCCTCGTCCGAGAGGATGCGCAGGGCCTGGCGTACCGTCACCCGGCTGGCCTCGTACAGGGAAGCCAGCTCCGTCTCGCTGGGTATGCGCTCGCCTGCCGCCCAGGAGCGCGACAGGATGCGATGACGCAGGTCGGAGGCAATCTGGTGGTACAGCGGCAGGGCGCTGCCACGGGATACTTTGGGTGGAGGCAGATGTGTCACGATCAGGGTCCGTTGCTGGTCCAGTCGTTCGCCCTATCGTACGGCACGTTGCGCGTATTCGGCGAAGACTTTCTCGTTGTATTCCGGGGGCACGTCGCTCACGTTGGGCGACACGAAGGTCGGCAGGGTGATGCCGCGCGCGACGAGCTGGGTGGCCAGTTCCGCGATCAGCTCCATGCTGATGGTGACGACGGCCAGGGTCGAGCCCGCGGCCACCGGCTGCGGCCAGCCGTCGACGCGCACCAGCGAATCCTCGGGCGGGACGCAGTTGTCGATCACCACGTCGGCATGGTCGGCCAGGCGCTTGCCGCTCGAATGCTTGGGCGGGTTGACCTCGGCGTTGGCCGCGCAGGTGACCACCACGATCCGCATGCCGATCTTCTTGGCGTATTGGGCGGTCTCGATGCCCGCGGCGTTCAGGCCGCCGTGGGAATACACCACCATGGTGTCTTCCTTGCGCAGGGGATAATTCTTCAGGAAGTTCTGGATGTAGCCTTCTTCCCGCTCCAGCCACAGCAGTTCGCTTACGCCTCCCGAACCGAGCACGTTGGTCCAGCTCAGGCGGCCGTCGATGAGCGGGCGGAAGGCGGGGTAGCTTCCATAGCGCGGAAAGATGTCCATCACCGGCAGCACGGAGTGCCCGCTGCCGAACAGGTTGACCACGCCACCGGCGGCGATGGAGTCGGCCATGTAACCGGCGGCGGTCTGGATGTTGTCGAGCTGGGTGGACTGGATCCGGTCGAGCAGCGCGGCGGCGCTGGCGGCATAGGCTTTGGCGGACAAGGTGGTCTCTCCTGTTGGTCTGGGGGTTACAAGTTTTCGAAGGCAAAGCGGGCGGCGCCGTACAGGCTCGATGGCGCCTCCAGGGGGGACGCGACGATCCTCGTCCCGGTTTCGCTGAACGGGTGCCCGGAGCCGGCGACGAGTTGCTTGACGGCGGCGACCAGGTCGGGCCGTCCTCCCATCCCCCCGCCCAGCACGACGACCTGCGGGGCAAAGGTGGACATCGTGGCCAGCACGAGGCTGGCGATGGCGGCGGTGGCCTCGTCCAGCGCGCGGCGGGCCGCGGCATCCCCGGTCCGGGCGGCGGCGAATACTTCGCTGGTCGTCTTGAATTCGGCAGCCGTCGGTGGCTGGCAGGCCCGGGCCCGCCGCAGCAGGCCGGCCCCGGAGGCGTAGCTTTCGATGGGCGGGCCGAGAACGTCGGTGTCCTGGCCGGATGGGCCGGAAATGGGAAAACGCAGCCAGCCCACGGTGCCGGCCACGCCCGTGTCCCCGCGCAGTACCCGTCCCGCATGAAGGAAGCCGGCGCCGATGCCGGTGCCGATGGCCAGTACCACGGCGCTGTCGACATCGCGGGCGGCGCCGCACCAGGCCTCGCCCCAGGCGGCGGCATAACCGTCGAATTCGCACCATACGGGTACCCCGACGGCGTGCGCGACGGCGCTGGCCAGGTCGGCCTCGCCCCAGCCCGGCAACGTGGAGGCGACCCATTCGATACGGCCCGCGCGGGTGATCGCCGGCAAGGCAATGCCGACACCCGCCACCGGCCGGCCGGCCACGAACCGCTCCAGCCATCGACACAGTTCGGCCACGGCCGCGCGCGGCTCGCCCGTTGGCGTCGATGTCCTGGCCAGATCCAGCCGTTGCCCGTCGCCGTCGATCAATCCGGCGGCCACCTTGGTGCCACCGATGTCGAGCGCCAGCATGGGGGCGGATGTCGGGTCGTTCACGTGGGAGTTCCAGGCAACCAGGATTGACAACAGTACATCGGCTGTGCATGATCTGTATTAACAACCTAATATTAGTTCATCCAGTCTTGTGACGCAAACGGCGGAAAAACAGGCGATGTCACCATGGAACGATGCCGGCGAGTGGTCGCTGGCAGCGGACATTGGCGGTACGCATGCCCGCATCGGGTTGGTGGAAGGGCACCGTGGCGGCCAGGGAATGTCGCTGGTGGCGTACCGCGATTACGCCTGTGCCGAGTACGCCAGCCTCGAGGCCATCGTGCGCGACTTTCTCGACCGCCATGCGTGCGGTCCGGTGGTGCGTGGCGTCTTGGCCTGTGCCGGCTATGCCATCGACGGCGTGGTCGTCAACGACAATCTGCCGTGGAAAGTGGATATCGATCGCCTGCGCCGCGTGCTGCAACTGGACGACCTGGCCTTGATCAATGACTTCGAGGCCGTGGCCCATGCCACCCGATACCTCGATCCGTCTGCGACGACATTGTTGCCGCCGACTCCGGCCGTGGCGCCGCAAGGCGTGCAGGTAGTGGTGGGGCCCGGTACCGGGTTGGGCTCGGCGATCGTGCTGCCGGATGCATCCGGACCCGCGGTACTGGCCGCCGAGGCGGGCCAGATGGCCCTGGCCCCGCACGACGCGCTGGAGGACCGGATCCTGTCGTTGCTTGCGCGCGAGGGTGGGCATGTGTCGTACGAACATGTGCTGTCCGGCCCCGGCCTGGTCACCCTGTACCGCAGCTTGTGCATGCTCGACGGAGTGCCCGCCAGGCTCGATTCGCCCGCGGCCGTGACCCGTGCCGCATTGACGCGCGACGATGTCCTGGCCGGTCGGACCTTGCAGGTCTTTTGCGCCATGCTGGGCGGTTTCGTCGGCGACCTGGCCATGGCGTGCGGTGCCAGTGGGGGCGTCTGGCTGGCCGGAGGCATCCTGCCCCGCATCCGCGAATTTTTGCTGCGCAGCGATTTTGTCGAGCGTTTTCGCGACAAGGGCCGTATGCGCGCGCTTCTGGAAAGGATTCCGGTCCGATTGATGGAGCACGGTCAACTCGGCGTCATCGGCGCCGCAGGCTGGTACCTCGGCCAGGAAAGCCGGCCCGGCCCAGCAACGAAACCGAACGGCGGCGACAGGCCCATGGCCTGACGCCGCCACGACATCACCAGGCAAGGTGCGCACCGACGTCGGCGCGCACCCGTTCAGTCACCTTGGAGGGGAGTCACCATGACCTATCGCAAGACCGTCCTTTCGGCGAGCATCGTCGCAGCGCTTTTGTTCACGGGTGCCGCCGTGGCCCA
>CAZMMO010000169.1:0-5210 GCA_964567365.1 uncultured Rhodanobacteraceae bacterium
ACGGCATCAGCGTTCAATGAGCCTCGAGCCCGTCGCGCCCGGGTGCGCTCCTACATAGTTGTCCATGAGCGGGGAGGCCATGGACAAAGTCCGTTCCCCGGATGCTCCGACGCGATCAGGATCGCCGGCCCACCACCTCCCGGGCCCATACGGGATCGTCCACGACGAGGTGGTCCACGCCGCAGTGCGTCAGGCGGTCCAATTCGACCGGGTCACGCAGGTTCACCGACCAGGCGGCGCCGACAAGCCCGTGCCGGGCCAGCTCGTGCGCAGCCTGCGGCGTGAAATCGCGGTGCCAGGGAAACCACGCCTGGCCGCCGGCGGCGGCGACGGCACGGGCATGGCTGCCGCCGAAACGGCGCGGGTCGAAGCCGGCGAACCACGGCGCATCGCCACCGGACCAGCCTTCGCGCAGGGCCCGCAGATGGTCCGGGTCCGGCGGGATGTCGCTGGCCGGCGGCGTGCCGGCCTCGAACCAGCTCAAGGGCGAAGTGGTGAGCCAGGTAGGAAGATCCGAGCAGCGGGCCCGGGCGTGCCGCAACGATCCCCAGTCGAACGAGCATACGATGCTGCGATCGAGGAACCGCTCTTCACGGAGAATTCCCAGGACCGCCTCGACCAGCGCCCGCCACGGCTTGCGCGCGGCCGCAAGCGGAGGGGTCTTGATTTCCACCACAAGCAGGAACCGTTGCGAGCGCGCCCGCGCCAGCCGGATCACGTCCCGCAACAACGGGATGCGCTGCCCCGGCACCGGCCGGATGCGGTCGAAGCGGCGCGCATACTCCGTGCCGGGACGCGGCGTGCCGATGTCGTAGGCCTGCATCTGCGCATACGTCAGGGCCGACAATGGAAGCGCCTCGGACGGCGTGATCCAGTCGCCGCCGGCATGACGGCAGTAGGCCGGGTTGAGCCTGTCGTCGTGGTGCACCACGACCTCGCCGTCGCGGCTGAGATGGACATCCAGTTCGGCGCCGTCGGCACCGCATGCGATGGCATGCTCGAACGCGGCCAGGGTGTTCTCCACGCGCAAGGCCGCACCCCCGCGATGGGCAATCAGTTGCATGGCTCGTCTCCACCGTCTTGAACCGGACCGGGTCATCTTATGCCACGCGGCCACCGCGTCTGCGTACACTGGACCGGCAGGACGACGGCATGCGGAGGCAAAACCATGACGCACTTTCTGGCCCTGGACCAGGGCACCAGCAGCTCGCGCGCGCTGGTGTTCGACGAACGCGGCAACCTCCGCGCCGGCGCCCAGCGCGAGCTTGCGGTGCACTATCCGCATCCGGGCTGGGTCGAGCAGGATGCGCGGCAGGTGTGGACCACGCAGCGCGAGGCGGCCGTGGCTGCCCTGGCCGAGGCCGGCCTGGACGCACGCGACGTGGCCGCCATGGGTATCGCCAACCAGCGCGAGACCACCGTCCTGTGGGAGCGCGCCGGCGGCCGGCCGATCGCACCGGCCATCGTCTGGCAGGACCGGCGCACGGCCGCGCAATGCCGGGCGCTTCAAGCCCAGGGGCTGGAGGCATCAATACGCCAAAAGACGGGGTTGCGCCTGGACCCGTACTTTTCCGCCACCAAGATCGCCTGGATCCTGGACCACGTCGATGGCGCACGCCGGCGTGCCGAGCGCGGCGAACTGGCTTTCGGCACCATCGACAGCTGGCTGCTGTGGCAATTCACCGCCGGCCGCGTACATGCCACCGACGTGACCAATGCGGCGCGCACGCTGCTGTTCAACATCGACACCCTCGACTGGGACGAGGAACTGCTCGGGATCTTCGGCATTCCGCGCGCGCTGCTGCCGGCGGTCCGGGACTCGGCCGGCCACTTCGGCACGGCCCGGCTGGGCGAGGGCGAAATCCGCCTGGACGGCGTGGCCGGCGACCAGCCGGCGGCCCTGCTCGGCCAGCACTGCCGCCAGCCCGGCGAGGTCAAGAACACCTACGGCACCGGCGCCTTCGTGGTCATGCACACCGGCACCGCGCGGCACGATGCCGAAGGGCTGGTGTCCGGACCGGTATGCCACCTGCCGGGCGAAGCGCCGGCCTACGGGCTGGAGGGCTCCATCTTCGTGGCCGGCGCGCTGGTGCAATGGTTGCGCGACGGGCTGGGATTGATCGAGCGTTCCGCCGATGTCGAGGCCCTGGCCCGCCAGGTGCAGGACACGCAAGGCGTGATGATCGTGCCGGCCTTCACCGGCCTGGGCGCACCGTACTGGGATGCGGCGGCGCGCGGCACCATCCTGGGCCTGACCCGCGGTACCACGGCGGCCCACCTGGCACGCGCCAGCCTGGAAGCCATGGCCTTGCGCACGCGCGACGTGATCGAGGCCATGCAGGCGGCCATCCACACCCCGATCCCGTCCCTGCGCGCCGATGGCGGAGCCGCCGCGAACGACCTGCTGCTGCAGATCCAGGCCGACCTGCTGGGGGTGCCGATCATCCGGCCACGTTCGACCGAAACCACGGCCGCGGGCGCGGCGATGCTGGCCGCCACGGGCGCCGGCGTGCTCGATGCGCAGGCCCTGGAGACCTGGCGCGCGGACGCCGACCGGTTCACGCCGGCCTGGCCCGCGAGCAGGCGCGACGCGTACTACCGCCAGTGGCAACGCGCCTGCTCGCGCGCCAGGGACTGGGCGCGGAACGACGAGACCTGAATCGCATGCGCCGTTCCGACCACCTGGCCCGACTGCAACGGGAATCCTTCGACCTGCTCGTCATCGGCGGCGGTGCCACCGGTGCCGGCGTCGCCCTGGATGCGGCCACGCGCGGCCTGTCCGTGGCCCTGGTCGAGCGCGCCGATTTTGCCGGCGGCACCTCCTCGCGCTCGACCAAGCTGGTGCACGGCGGCGTGCGTTATCTCGAGGCCGCCGTCACGCAACTGGACCGCGCGCAATTCCGCCTGGTGCGCGAAGCCCTGGCCGAACGCGCGACCCTGCTCGCGATCGCGCCGCACCTGGTGCAACCGTTGCGCACGATAGTGCCGGCCTATTCCTGGCACGAGGCGGCGTTCTACCGCGCAGGCCTGTGGCTGTACGACCGCGCCGCCGGGGAGGCCACCATCCGGCCCAGCCACTTCCTGTCCCGCACCGACATGCTGCGGTCGTTTCCACGCCTGCGCCGGCGCGGCCTCAAGGGCGGGGTCGCCTATTACGACGGCCAGTTCGACGACGCGCGCATGGTCATCGCGCTGCTGGCCACGGCCGCACGCGCCTCGGCGACGGTGGCCAACCGGGTCGAGGTGACGGCCTTGACCGAACATGACGGACGGTTGGATGGTGCGCGCGTGCGCGACACGCTGGGCGGGCACGCCTTCGCGATACGCGCCCGCGCCGTGGTCAACGCGACCGGTCCTGGCAGCGACGCCGTGCGCCGCATGGAAAATCCGCAGGCCCCCGCGTTGCTGGCGCCCAGCCGCGGCTCGCACCTGGCCCTGGATGCCGATTGGACGCCCGCGGGCGACGGCCTGCTGATTCCCAGGACTTCCGACGGACGCGTCCTGTTCCTGCTGCCCTGGCAAGGGCGCACGATCGCCGGCACTACCGACATCGCGGCCGACGCATCCATTCCGCCCGAACCCACCGGCAACGAGGTCGATTACCTGCTCGGCCAGCTCGACGAATGGCTGGAGCCGGCCCCCACGCGCGCTGCCGTGCGCGCATGCTGGGCGGGCCTGCGGCCGTTGATCGCCGAACGTGCCGCCAGCACGGCCAGCATCGTGCGCGAGCATCATGTCGAGGTGGGACCCAAGGGCCTGGTCAGTATCGCCGGAGGCAAGTGGACCACCTACCGGCTGATGGCGGAGGAGACCGTCGACCGCGTCATCGAAACGGCAAACGTCACGCCGCGCCACGACTGTCGCACACGTGATCTGGCCCTGGTCGGCGCCGAAGGATTCCATGCCCGCCTGGCGGACGAACTGGCCGCGCGGCACCGCCTGGATCCGGACATCGCCCAGCATCTCGCCCATGCCTACGGCGGTCTGGCCGGTCCGCTGTTGGCCGCGGCCGATGGCAGCGGAACGCGCCGGCTTTGCGCGGCTTATCCGTACATCGAGGCCGAGGTTCCGTGGGCGCGCGACCACGAGATGGCGATCACGGCCGAGGACGTATTGGCACGGCGCCTGCGCCTGGCCTTTCTGGACCAGGCGGCGGCCGCCGCCGCCACGCCACGCGTCGAGACGCTGCTCAACGTAGGAGCGCACCCGGGCGCGACCGACACCAGCACCCAATGACGCCCGACACATAGGGCGCCCTCAACCGCCGGTGGCGAATCCCGGGAACAGCGTCATGCCGCCGTCCACGAACAAGGTCGTGCCGGTGACGTAATCGGCCGCGTCGGAAGCCAGCCACACGGCGGCGCGGGCGATGTCGTCCGGCTCGCCGATACGCTTGTAGGGCACCAGCGTCATCAGGTCGGCATAGGCTTCGGGCGTGTTCCAGGCCGCCGTGTTGATCGGCGTGCGGATGGCGCCCGGGGCGATGGCATTGACACGGATGCGCTCGGGCGCCAGCTCCTGCGCGATCGACTGCATCAATTGCATCACGCCGCCCTTGGAAGCGGCGTAGTTGGCGTGTCCGGCCCAGGGAATTTCCTGGTGCACCGAACTCATGCACAGGATCTTCCCGGTGGCGACCGACACCTTGGGATCCGGTCCGCGACGCTTGAATTCGCGTGCAGCCGCGCGCGCGGTCAGGAACTGGCCGGTCAGGTTGACCCCGATGACCGTGTTCCATTGCTCCAGCGTCATCTGGTCGAAGGCCGCGTCACGTTGCAGGCCGGCATTGCTGACCACCACGTGCAGCGTGCCGAAGTGGTCGACGGCCTTGGCGAACATCGCCTCGACCTCGTCTTCCTTGCCGACATCCGCCTCGACAGCCATGGCACGACGGCCCATGTCTTCGATCTTGTGCGCCACCTCCTCGGCCGCCTCCGGCCGGGTGACATAGTTGACGACCACGTCGGCACCGGCCCGGGCCAGGCCCAGCGCCACGGCCTCGCCGATACCGGAATTGGCGCCGGTGACCAGGGCCGGCTGACCCTCCAGCACGGGGTACCACGGCACCTTCGGCAAACGGGCGGGATCTTCCGCGGCAGGCGCGGCGGGGTTTTTCGAAACGGAAGCAGGCATCGGCATTCTCCTGGGCGGAACGATGGAAAGTCATCGCCGGCGAGGAGCTTGCGCGGGACAGTGCCGGGCAAACCACG
>CAZMMO010000170.1:0-5132 GCA_964567365.1 uncultured Rhodanobacteraceae bacterium
TGCCGGTGCCGGTCGCGCATGGCCGGTTCGTACATGCCGTCGTCGAACAGGGCCTCGAACGTGTAGCGGTTGGAGATGCGGAAGAAGCAGAAGGCGCTGATCAGCAGGTGCACGTCGAGTGCCACGATGTCCCGGCGAAACTCGCCGGCCTTCTGGCCGCGCTGCAGGATGTCTTCGAGGGTCTTGATGGCGCTTTCGTTGATCTGCCGGATGGAAGGCAGTTTGGAAAGATATTTGGCGCGATGGACATTCTCGATGCTGACCAGCCGCACGAAATTCGTGTGCGTTTCGTCGTACTCGAACGTGATCTCGATGAGCCTGCGCAAGGCGTCCCTGGGCGGCACGTGCTTGAGGCCCAGCTGCGCCTCTTCCGTGCGGATGCCCATGTACGCCTTTTCGAGCACGGCGCTGTAGAGCCCCTGCTTGCCACCGAAGTAGTAGTAGATCATCCGCTTGGAGGTTCGCGTACGCTCCGCGATCGCGTCGACCCGGGCACCGGACAGGCCGTTGGCGACGAACTCTTCGGTGGCGATGTCGAGGATGTTTTGCCGGGTCAGTTCGGATCCGCTGGTGGCCGTCGCCGCGTCTTTTCCCGACCGGGTTTTCGAATCCGTAGCGCGCTTTTCCATTGTCTTGGTCACGGTTTGCAAACTCCATCGTGCATGATCGGCCGTTTTGCAGCGCCCCGGTCCGGCGTCACGAGGGCGGCGGAACTCATGAAAGGCGAGGTTTTCTCCGGGGAGCCCGGCCGGAGAATATCGCCGGAAGGCGTCGCAGAGACCGAGTATCGAAAAGGATACCACCACGTATGGAAGCCTTGGACCGGTGGGTTTCACAGCCGTCGCGGGTGGCGCAGGCCGGCCGGGAAACGGGCATTTCCCGGGACGGGAGGTTATGGCCACATCGCATATTTGTCCCCGCGGGCGCCATGGCGTCCAAGCTATAATCAATGCGCTTCCCACGGACTTTTCCATGAACGCCGATCCCCGCCGTTACACCGTTTTCGGTCGCCCCATCGCGCACTCGTTGTCGCCACGCATTCATCACGCCTTTGCGCGCCAGTTCGACATCAAGCTGGATTTCGACACTACCGACGCGACGCCGGAGGCTTTCGCCGCAGCAGTGCAGGCTTTTTTTGCCGGCGGTGGAGCGGGAGCCAACATCACCGTGCCGCACAAACGTGCCGCCTTCGAGCTGGCCGACACCTGCACTCCCGCCGCCGAACGCGTCGGCACGGCCAACGTGCTCACGCCGCGGGAAGGCGGCCGTCTGGAGGCACACAATACCGACGGTGCCGCCCTGGTGCGCGACCTGGCCGAGCATCATGCCATGGACCTGCGCGGGCTCGAGGTCCTGCTGGTGGGTGCGGGCGGAGCCGCGCACGGCGTGGCCTGGTCGATGCTCGACGCCGGAGTCAAGCACCTGAGCGTCGTCAACCGCACCCCGGCCCATGCCGCGGATTTGTGCAAGCGCCTGGGGGATCCGACCCGCGTACGCCACCTGGACTGGGACGACATGGACCGCCTGGGCAATCGCGACCTGGTCGTCAACGCCACCTCGGCCGGCCTGCATGGCCAACCGTTGTCGTTGCCGCTCGGCCTGGTAGGGACGCACACCCTGTGTTACGACATTTCCTACGGCGCCGCCGCCACCGCTTTCCTGACCTGGGCGCACGCAGCCAGGGCGCGGTACGTCTGCGACGGCCTGGGCATGCTGCTGGAAACGGCCGCGGATGCCTTTGAACTGTGGCATGGCAAGCGGCCCGACACCGAGGCCGTCTACGAGGAATTGCGGCCCAGCCAGCCGCGGTATTTTTCCCCCGACGCGGTCGCCCTGTAGGAGCGCACCTGGGCGCGACAGGTTCAAGGCTCATTCGACGCTGGACCCGTCGCGCCCAGGTGCGCTCCTACACGGGTGTGGCCGACGATATGGCGACCAAGGTCCCCAACGGACAAGGGACATGATCGCTACGCCGCCGCGCTCGGATGCATTCCTACAAAAAACCGTTACCCCGCTGCGTGTGACGACGTGACGCCGGTTCCCGGTCTTCGGGCATCCGTGGCGATGCTCGAGGTACCATTCGCGCCGAAAAGAATGTACTATCTGGTACGTACATTCAGAAAAAATATCGACTGGAACCTGGGCCGGCGGAAGAAGCAATTTCGAATCAATGCGTTGCATGGATTCCCCGACCCGGGCCCCGGTGATCGATCGCGTATCGGACGAAGTGCGTACCCACCTCGTCATTGGCATTCGGGAGGCATTCCATGCGTCACAAGTATTCCCTCGGACACCTGTCCGCGCTTACGCTGCCCCCGCCCATGCTCGTGGACACGGCCGCGAGGGCGGGCTACGAATACGTCGGTTTGCGGGTCAATCGCGTCACCCCGGACGAGGCCCTGTACGATCTGGCGAACGACCCCGTGATGATGCGCGAAACCAAGCGCCGCCTGGCCGCCACCGGGATCGGAGTCCTGGATGTCGAACTGGCCAGGATCGGCCCGGACCAGCATGCCAGGGAGCATTTGCCGCTGCTGGAGGTTGCGGCCGAACTGGGTGCGCGTGACGTGATCGGGCAACTGCCCGATGCCGACCGTCATCGGGCGGCGGATGAATTCGGAACCCTGTGCGATCTGGCCAAACCGCTGGGCATCTTCATCAACCTGGAGTTTCCCTGGTGGACACAGACGCCCGATCTGACGAGCGTGGTATCCATTCTTCGCGAGGCGGATCGGCCGAACGCGGCAATCCTGATCGACACGCTGCACTTCCGGCGCTCGCGGTCCTCGCTGCAGGAACTGGCCGAATTGCCGCGGGAGTGGTTCCGCTACGCGCAGGTTTGCGATGCGCCCGCGGCCAGGCCGGCGACGCGCAGGGAGGTCATCGACGAGGCCCGCTGCGAACGCCTTTTTCCCGGCGAAGGAGGGCTGGAGGTAAAGGAAATCCTGTCGTGCCTGCCCGAGAACATCGTGTATGCGCTGGAGATTCCCCGCGTGTCGCTGACGCGGATTTTCGGCGAGGCGGAGTACGCCCGCCTGGCGCTGGACGCGAGCCGGCGCTACCTGGACAACGAACGACTCGCGATGTCCAGCCATGTCGCTTGACCAACCCCGAACCTTCCGCTTGAAGATGGATTCGTGCCCATGAAACCGGCAACCGCACTCCCCCCGGTCGACATCGTGATCAGCGAGGTAGGTCCGCGTGACGGCCTGCAAAGCATCCAGCGCGTCATGCCGACGCCATCCAAGCACCAGTGGATCGCGTCGCTGGCCGCCGCCGGGTTGCGCGAGATCGAGGTCGGGTCCTTCGTGTCCGCCCGCCGCCTCCCGCAGATGGCGGATGCGGCGGAAGTGGTGGCGCAGGCCCGCCGCATTCCCGGATTGACCGTGGTGGCCCTGGCGCCTACCGCCAAGCATGCCGGCCGGGCGTTCGCGGCCGGGGCCCATTGCGTGACCATGCCCGTGTCCGCCTCCCGGGCCCACAGCCAAAGAAACGTCGGCATGACACCGGAGGAGGCGGTCGAGCAGGTGCGCATGACGTGCGAACTCCGGGACCGATCCGCGAGTGATGATCGGCCCATGGTGGAGGTCGGCATATCGACGGCCTTCGGTTGCACGATCGAGGGCCCGGTTTCGGAAGACTGGGTCATGCAATTGGCCGCGCAACTGGCCAGGGCCGGCGCCGACAGCATCGGCCTGTCCGATACGACCGGCTACGCCAATCCCGTGCAGGTAAAGCGCATGTTCACGCGCCTGCAGCGCGAAATCGGCACGCTGGCCGGGGCTGCGCATCTGCACAATACCCGCGGCCAGGGTCTGGCCAATGCGGTCGCGGCCGTCGAGGTCGGGGTCACGACGCTCGACTCCTCGCAGGCCGGCCTGGGTGGCTGTCCCTTCGCTCCCGGCGCCACCGGCAATATCGTCACCGAGGACCTGGTGTTTCTGCTGGAAGCCATGGGTCTGAAGACCGGCGTGGACATCGATCGTCTGCTCGAGGCCCGGGCGCTGCTGGCTGCGGCCTTGCCGGGGGAGCCGCTGTATGGCCACGTCGTGGATGCCGGTGTCCCGAAGGGTTTCGTTCCCGCGTCCGAACCACGGGCCCGATAAGGAACTTCGAACAACCCCGATGACCTGGCTTTTCGTAGGAGCGCACCTGGGCGCGACAGCATCAGCGTTCCATGAATCTTGCGCCAGTCGCGCCCAGGTGCGCTCCTACAAACAGGGCGATCAGTCATTCGCGGAGGTCGGGGTTTTCGAGGTTCCCAAAATATGCTTTTTCGCCGGGCGATGGGTTGAGAACGGGTTTTGCGGGCCGGGACGGATCGGATACGACTCCGCACGACAGATTCATTGACATGTACGTACTAGTTAGTATACTTAAATAGCGTATGGCTTAGACAGCCGAAAATCGTTCAAAACGGCTGTGAATGGCCAACGGAGGTTTATATGGCTAGAGAATTGAGCGACGCCGAACGTGAAAGCGTCGACCAAATGATCACGCGCGCACGCGCGGCGATGCGCCAGGTCAAGGACTATGACCAGGCCCGCATTGACCGTCTGTGCCAGGCGCTGGGCTGGGCCACGTCCAATGAGAAAACCTTTGCGCGCATTGCCGCCATGGGCGTGGAGGAAAGCAAACTCGGCGATCCGGAAGGACGGAAGTCCAAACGCTTCAAGATCATGGGCGTGCTGCGCGACGCATTGCGGCAGAAAAGCACCGGCATTATCGAGGAAATCCCGGAAAAGGGAATCGTCAAATACGCCAAGCCCGCCGGAGTAATCGCCTCCCTGGTTCCCACCACCAATCCGGGATTGACGCCCGGATATACGGGAATTTACGCAATGAAGGCGCTGGATGCCGTCATATTCTCGCCGCATCCGCGTTCCAAGCGCACCACGCTGGAAATGGTGCGCGTAATGCGCGAAGCAATCAGCCGGCAGGGTGCTCCGGTCGATCTGTTCCAGTGCATCGAGGCTCCCAGCGTGGCGGTCACCCAGTACCTCATGGCCCATTGCGACTTGACGCTGGCGACGGGCGGGCAGCCCATGGTGCGTGCGGCCTACAGTTCCGGCCGGCCGGCCTACGGCGTGGGCGCCGGCAACTCGACCATGGTCATCGACGAAACCGCGGAC
>CAZMMO010000171.1:0-5128 GCA_964567365.1 uncultured Rhodanobacteraceae bacterium
CGCGAACAATCGCGCTATGTTGCGCTTTTCATGCCCGCGGAATCCGCATGTCCCTGCCCGATGCCTTCCACTTCCAGCAATGGATCGACGCCAACCGCCACCTGCTGAAACCGCCGGTGGGCAACAAGTGCATCGTCGACGGCGACTTCATCGTCATGGTGGTCGGCGGGCCCAATGCGCGCACCGACTACCACTGGGACGAAGGCCCGGAATTCTTCTACCAGGTGGAAGGCGAAATGGTGCTCAAGGTGCAGGACGACGGCCGTGCCCGCGACATCCCGATCCGCGCCGGGCAGATGTTCTACCTGCCGCCACGCGTGCCGCACTCGCCGCAACGCCTGCCCGGCTCCATCGGCCTGGTGGTCGAGCGCCGGCGCCTGGCGCACGAAAAGGACGGGTTGCTGTGGTACTGCGAAAAGTGCAACCACAAGCTCTACGAGGAATACTTCCCGCTGCAAAGCATCGAGACCGATTTCCCGCCGGTGTTCGAGCGCTTCTACGCCTCGCGCGAGGCCCGCACCTGCGATGCCTGCGGGCACCTCAACCCGGCGCCGGCCCAATACGAATCCGTGTAGGAGCGCACCTGGGCGCGACAGCATCAGCGTTCAACGAGCTTTGATGCTGTCGCGCCCAGGTGCGCTCCTACGCACGGGGGGATGAGATCCAGCGGCGGGCCATGCGGCGCAGGGAGGCATCCAGCGATGCATCGTCGGCCACTTCGGTGATGGCGCGCCAGGCCAGCGCCTTCGATTCGTGGCTGACCACGAAGCGTTCGTCTTCGCCGGCACGCACCACGAAACGCACGTCGTAGTGCCAATGTTCCGGCTCGTTGCCGTGCGCCGGGATGCGATGCCGGTCCAGGTCGAAGATGGCCCGGTCCACCGACAGGCCGTGCAGGCCCGACTCTTCCCGCGCCTCGCGCAGCGCCACCCGCGCCAGGTCGGCGTCGCCGTCGGCATGCCCGCCCAGTTGCAGCCATCGCCCCAGCTTGCGGTGATGGGTCAGCAGCACGCGTCCGCCATCGGCGCTGACCAGCCAGGCCGAGCCGGTGAAATGCCCCGCGCCGTGATTGCGCCCGAACACGTCCGGTCCGGAGGCGAGAAAACGGGCAAAACACTCGACCACGGCCGACTCGCCGGGCCACCGGTCCCGGTACGTTTCCAGGTCGCGCGACAGAATCTCCATGAGTTCCAGGCTGTTGGCTGCAGGAAACGTCATGCTACACGCCGCATCCGCGCCCATCCATGCATGCTTGTATGAGGACAACCGGATAGGCTATGTTTTCGAGCCAGCACGACGGATACTCCGTCCGGAACCCTTCCGGCAAGCATCACGCATCGGGAATCCCCGCTGCCGAAGCCGGCCCGATCCACCCCAGCCGACCCTTGCCCATGTTGCAACAACTGCTTGCCCGGAAAACCAGTTTCAGCGACGAAGACGACACCCTCGGCCCGGGACTTCGACGAACCATCGGCCCCTGGGGATTGATCGCACTGGGCATCGGAGCGGTCATCGGCAGCGGCATCTTCGTCATCACCGGCGTGGCCGCCGCCGACTTTGCCGGGCCGGCCATCATCCTGTCCTTCGTGATCGCCGCCGTCTGCAGCACCTTCAGCGCCCTGTGCTACGCCGAGTTCGCCACCTTGATCCCGGTTTCCGGCAGCGCCTACTCCTATGCCTACGCCACCCTGGGCGAACTGCTGGCCTGGTTCATCGGCTGGAACCTGGTGCTGGAATACGGCGTGTCGGCCTCGGCGGTGGCCGTGAGCTGGACCGGATACTTCCTCAGCCTGCTGCACCACGTCGGGCTGGACATGCCGGCCAGCCTGGCCAATGCGCCGTTGGCCTTCGAGCACGGCCACCTGGTGATGACCGGGGCCATCATGAACCTGCCGGCCGTGGTGCTGGTGCTCGGGCTGACCTGGCTGTGCTGCATCGGTATCCGCGAGTCCAGCGGCACCAACATGCTGTTCGTGCTGCTCAAGCTGGGGTTGATCATCCTGGTGATCGTGGTCGGCTGGCAGTACGTGGACACCAGCAACTGGCATCCCTTCGTGCCGGCGGAAACCGCTTCGGGCCAGTTCGGCTGGAACGGCGTGTTCCGCGGCGCCTCGATGGTGTTCTTCGCCTACATCGGCTTCGAGGCCACCTCGGTGGCGGCGCAGGAGTCGCGCAATCCGCAGCGCGACCTGCCGATCGGCATCCTCGCCTCGCTGGGCATCTGCACGATCCTGTACGTGGCCATGGCCGCCGTCATGACCGGACTCACGCCCTACGGGGAACTGGGCACGCGCGAGCCGGTGGTCACGGCCATCGCCGGCTACCCGGCCCTGAGCTGGCTGCGCGGCGTGGTCGAGGTCGGCGCGCTGCTGGGCCTGTCCTCGGTGGTGCTGGTGATGATCATCGCGCAGCCGCGCATCTTCATGATCATGGCGCGCGACGGCCTGCTGCCGCGGGTATTCGCCAAGGTGCATCCGCGCTACCGCACGCCGCACATCAACACGCTCATCACCGGGGTGTGCATCGCCCTGCTGGCCGCCATCTTCCCGCTGGACGTGCTCGGCGACCTGGTGTCGATGGGCACCCTGATCGCCTTCATCGCCGTGTGCGGCGGGGTCTGGATCCTGCGTCACACCCAGCCTGACCTGCCACGCACCTTCCGCGTGCCCTGGGCGCCGGCCATTTGCAGCCTGGGTATTCTCAGCTGCCTGTTCCTGCTGGTCCAGATGAGCTGGTACAACTGGGTCCTGATGGTGGTGTGGACCCTCGTCGGCCTGGTCATCTACTTCCTGTACGGGTACCGCCACAGCCATCTGCGGAAGCGGCCCTGACCCTGCCCCGCCACGTGCAGTACGGCCCGCGGGAAGCGGAATTCACGCTGGATTCGACTTCATATAACTCATTCAATTCATTGAGTTATATGATTTTTTAACCCCAGAGGTGCCAAGATCATCGCACCGGTTGGCTGCCCGCGGCGGACTGGGAGTATCATGGTCGGTCCGCGGGTTATTCACTTGGCAGTGGCCCCGGTATTGCCGCCCGGGCGCGCCCTACGAGTCAGCTCCTCATCCTGGCGCGCCCGGGTAGCAATGTTTCCCGCCCCAGACACGAAAAAGGCCGGCTTCGCGCCGGCCTTTCCGTTTGTCGCGGGTACGCCTGCCGGTCAGGAAGGCTTGCGCTGGTGGGACACGCACCAGCCATGCTCGTTGACCGACTTGCCCGGGAAGATCTGGCACGGCCCGCGGGCAGCGCCCGCCTTGCCCTTGTAGAACATGCAATTGGCGCAGTCGTCGCCCTTCTTGTGCTTGGGGTTGGTGCTCTTGCTGGCATCCTCGACGTAGTGCAGCGCCTTGGCCATGGGGTCGGACACGCTCAGCGGGGGCAATCCCTCGGCGTGCGCCAGGCGCGAGAAAGCCCCGGTACCGGCCACGGCCGCCACGGCTGCGGTGCCTGCCGCCAGTTTCAGGAAACGGCGACGCGATTCAGTATTCTTGTCGTTGTCATGCTCGTGTTGCGACATGGGTCAAGCCTCCATCGAAGAAACGGGGCGGCCGCTGCTGCGACGGCCAATATGACCCGTATCTTACACCCGACCTTGAAACACCCACTTACTTGCGATAATGATTTTCATTCCCGCAAATGCCGTTCCCGCATCGTGGTAGCATGGATGCCGTTTGGACGTCCATATACCCATGAACCCACGCCCGCCCCCTCCCACACAACGCCTGGCCGCCTGCGCCCGCGACATCGTCGAAACGGCGCTGGAGCTGGCGGCCCTGGGCTGGGTGCCGGCCACCAGCGGCAACTTCTCGATGCGCATGGACCAGGACCGTGTCGCCATCACCGCGTCAGGACGGCACAAGGGACGCATCACTGCCGCCGACATCATCGCCATCGATCTCGAGGGCGAGCCCGTGGAGGGTCTGCTGCGCCCCTCGGCCGAGACGGCCCTGCACCTGCAGGTCTACCGCCGCTTTCCCGAAGCCGGGGCCGTGTTGCACACCCACTCGCGCACCCAGAGCGTGGCTTCGCGGCTGTTCGCCGGCGAGGGCCAGGTACGTCTGCAGGGCTGGGAACTGCAGAAGGCCGTCACCGGATTCCACGACCACCGCGACGTGCTGGAGCTGCCGGTCTTCCCCAACACGCAGCACATGCCCGAACTGGTCGCCCGCGTGGACGCCTGGCTGGACGCCGGCAAACCGCTGCACGGCTACCTCATCGAAGGCCACGGCATGTACGCCTGGGGCCGCGGCATGGACGAGGCCCGCCGGCACCTGGAAGCGCTGGATTTTCTGCTCGCCTGCGAGCTGGACTTGAAAAGGTTGGAACCATGAGCCGATTGCGCATTTTCAACGAGGACGACGGCAGCAAGCCGCTGGCCAGCTTCGACACCGGCGCCGACATCGCGCGCGAGCTGGGCAAGGTCGGCGTGCGTTTCGAACAATGGCAACCCGCGCACGAGGTCACCCCCGGTGCTCCCGCCGAAGAGGTCATCGCCGCCTACCGCCAGGACATCGACCGTCTGATGCAGACCGAAGGCTACCAGTCGGCGGATGTCATCAGCCTGGCCCCCGATCACCCGGAGCGCGAAGCGCTGCGCCGCAAGTTCCTGTCCGAGCACACGCACAGCGAGGACGAGGTCCGCTTCTTCGTCGCCGGCGCGGGGCAATTCACGCTGCACATCGAGGGCAAGGTCTACGACGTGCTGTGCGTGAAAGGCGACCTGATCGGGGTGCCCGACGGCACCCGGCACTGGTTCGACATGAGCGAGTCGCCCCGCTTCGTCGCCATCCGTCTTTTCACCAACAAGGATGGATGGGTGGCGAATTTCACCGGCAGCGACATCGCCGAGCACTTCCCGCGCATGCGGGCGGATGAGGGGCGAGGGGCGAGGGATGAGTAGCGAGGGCGCGAGAAACGCGCATTATCGTTTGGTCGGGAGGGTTGAGCGGCAGAGATAGACGAATCAGCGCGCCCACATTGTCCATCTCCTGCCCCTGAAAACTCATGCCTATCCGCGCCATTCTCACCGACATCGAAGGCACCACCAGCTCGATCGGCTTCGTCAAGGATGTGCTGTTTCCCTATGCGCGCGAACGCCTTCCCGGCTTCGTCCGCGCGCATGCGG
>CAZMMO010000172.1:0-4996 GCA_964567365.1 uncultured Rhodanobacteraceae bacterium
GCATGTAGGGAATCTCGAAGAAGCCCGACGCCTGCAGACCGCCGACCGCTTTTGTGTAGGAGCGCACCCGGGCGCGACAGGCGTAAGGCTCGTTGAACGCTGATGCCGTCGCGCCCGGGTGCGCTCCTACAATGGAGTCGAGGTTCGTGGAATCCCATGGAACCTGTCTTTACATTCTCCGGCTCGCCGATCAACATTCGGGACGGAGGTCGTGGGGCTCCGCAAACCCAGGCGTGATGCAGCTTGCACGACGCGCACCGTTGTCATCAGCGTGGAGAAATCATCATGAAATCCGTTTGCGTACGCGGTCTCGGAGTCGCCCTGCTGTGCACGTCCCTGACCTGCATGGCCGCCGGGGCGGCACCGGCCACACCGGCGCCCGCGAACGCGACCGGCATGCTCGGTTTCACCACGCAGGGCGCAGCGCAGCAGCACGAACTGGAGCAACGCTTCGACGCGCTGCTGAGCGCCAGCGAGATGCGCGGCTGGCTCAAGCGCCTGTCCTCCGAACCCAACCAGGTCGGCTCGCCGCACGACAAGGCCAATGCCGAATGGCTGCTGGCGCAGTTCAGGAAGTGGGGCTGGGACGCGCACATCGAGCAATTCCGCGTGCTCGATCCGACGCCCGTGAAGGAGCTGGTGGAACTGGTCGCACCGACGAAGTTCAAGGCCACGCTGCACGAGCCGCCGATCAAGGGCGACCGCACTTCCGCCCTGCCCGGCGCGCTGCCGCCCTACAACATCTACGGCGCCGACGGCGACGTCACCGGGCAGCTGGTGTACGTCAACTACGGCATGCCCGACGACTACCGGATGCTGGCGCGTCTGGGCGTCAGCGTGAAAGGCAGGATCGTGATCGCGCGTTACGGCGGCGGCTGGCGCGGCCTGAAACCGGAACTGGCCTACGAGCACGGCGCGATCGGCTGCCTGATCTACTCCGACCCGCGCAACGACGGCTACTTCGGCGGCGACCCGTATCCCAAGGGGCCGATGCGCCCGGCGCACGGCGTGCAGCGCGGCTCGGTGATGAAGATGCAGATGTACCCGGGCGACCCGACCACGCCGGGATACGGTTCGGTGCCAGGGGCGAAGCACCTGTCGATCCAGGACGCCAAGAGCCTTCTGAAGATCCCGGTGCTGCCGATCTCCTACGCCGATGCCACACCGCTGCTCGAGGCCATGGGCGGCCCGGTCGCGCCGGAAAGCTGGCGCGGCGCCCTGCCGTTCACCTACCACGTGGGCCCCGGGCCGGCCAAGGTGCACATGGCGGTGAAGTCGGACTGGAAGTACCAGACGCTCTACGACGTGATCGCCAAATTGCCCGGCTCCACGGACGCCGACCAGTGGATCCTGCGCGGCAACCATCATGACGGTTGGGTGTTCGGCGCCTACGATCCGCTGGCCGGTACCGTCGCCCAGCTGGGCGCCGCCAAGGCCATGGGCACGCTCTACAAGCAGGGCTGGCGGCCGAAACGCACCATCATCTACGCCAGTTGGGACGGTGAGGAAGAAGGTCTGCTCGGCTCCACCGAATGGGCCGAAACCCACGCCGAGGATCTGCGCAAGCACGCCGTGTTGTACGTCAACTCCGACACCAACGGACGCGGCATGCTCTATGCCGGCGGCAGCCACTCCCTGCAGCACATGCTCAACCAGGTGGCGGCCGGCGTGACCGACCCCGAAACCGGGGTCAGCGTGCAACAGCGCCAGCGCGCGCATCTGGACGTGGCCGCGGCGGACAGCGGTAGCCGACACCTCAAGCAGGAGGCGAAGCGGGCCGGCGCGCACGGCGACATTCCCATCTCGCCGCTGGGATCGGGCTCGGACTACAGCGCATTCCTGCAACACCTGGGCATCGCCACGCTGAACCTCGGCTTCGGCGGCGAAGCCAAGCAGGGCGGCATCTACCACTCGCGCTACGACTCGTTCGACCACTTCATCCGCTTCGGCGACCCGACCTTCGCGTACGAGGTGGCCCTGGCCAAGGTCGCCGGGCACGTGGTGCTGCGCGCCGCCAATGCCAAGGTGTTGCCGATGCGCTTCGGCGACTTCAGCCGCACGCTGGACCGCTATGTCGAGCAGATGCACAAGCAGGCCGACAGCGAACGCAAGGCCGCCGAAGCACAGCACAAGCTGCTCGCCGCCGGCGCCTACAAGCTCGCATCCGATCCATTGCACCCGCTGGCACCGCCCGCACGCTTGTCCACGGTGCCGAAGATCGATTTCGCGCCACTGGACACCGCGGCGAAAAAACTGGAGCAAAGCGCGCAGGCCTACGAAAAGGCCTACCGGGCGCGGGCCGCGGCGGGGCTGGACATCCCTGCGGCACAATTGACCCGGGTCAACCAGTTGATGGGCACCATGGAGCAGCGCCTGCTCGATGCCCAGGGTCTGCCCGGGCAGACCTGGTACCGCAACATGATCCAGGCACCGGGCAAGCTGACCGGCTACGCGCCCAAGGTCCTGCCGGCCGTGCACCAGGCACTGGACGCCCGCGACTGGAAGCGCGCCGACAAATACGTGAAGGTCACCGCCCAGGTGCTGGACAACTACCGCGCCCAACTGGACCAGCTGACAGCGCTGCTGCGCTGAGGCAAAGCGGGTACCCTCCACCGCTACCCGCGCAGGAGCGCACCTGGGAGCGACCAGCGCGAGGCTCCATGAAAGGCCGATGCCGTCGCGCCCGGGTGCGCTCCTACAAAATGCGGATGTGGATCAGACGCGCAAGGCCATCGTCACGGCTTGCCGTACACCTTCACCTCGACGCGCCGGTCGGGAGCCAGGCAGGCCACCTGCGCGGCGTGGCTCTTGCGGCCGCTACAGGCGGTCGTCACCGGATCGCCCTCTCCCAGACCCACCGCCGTCATCAGGCCGCCGGGCACGCCCTGCCCGCGCAGGTATTGCAGGACCGCATGGGCACGCTGTCGCGACAACAGGCCGTTGTAGCTCTTGCTGCCCAGCACGTCGGTGTAGCCGATGATGCGGATTGAACGGACGTCCTTCTGCCGGGCCAGGATCTTGCGCGCCAGGGCGTCCAGCGCCGCCTTGCCCTTCGTGCCGAGCCGATGGCTGTCGAAACCGAACAGCGCGTCGGCGGACAGGGTAAACACTTCCTGCTCCGGTTCCGGAGTGGCCTTCGGGGCCGGGTGTACCAGGTCCGCGCAATCCTGCGGCTTCCAGTAGAAGCTGCGCGCCAGATGGTCCGTGTCGAACAGGATCTTGTACTGGCACAGCTTGTCCGCGCCGGTACGCGCATCGTGCAGGTGGAACAGGTAGTCCCACTCGCGCACGCCCCATGCGCCCTCGTGGAAATGCGGCGGGCCGATCAACGCAATGACCTGGTCCTGGGTCAGGCCCGGCCGCAGCTTGCGCAAGTTGGCCGGCGCCGGCCACGTCCCACCCTCGTGCAGAGGCGTGACGTCGTCCGGCGCCGGCCAAACCAGTTGCTGCGCGCCACTGCCGTCGCGCGCAACCTCGTGACTGATGGTGCCGCAGGCGGCGAGCCCGGCAAGGGCGGCCAGCACGACCGTGGTCACGACAAAACGTTGGATGTATCGCATGATTCGTTCCTGGTGAAGGGGTTTCCAAGCTCGCGTCGACCCTCCATTCCGGCCACGCCGGAACGGAGGGCGGACGGGTCACCACACGATGGCCGCGCCCACGCCCACGCCGACGTCGCCCCGCGTGTTGCCGCTGGCGTTGAGCTTGAACACGTAGCGCCCGCTGTCGGTGATGGTGGACAGGCCGACGGCCATTCCGACCTCGCCATGGAACTGCCCCAGGCCCACGGCGGCCGCGCTCTGGTTGGGCGCATAGGCCTGCGGCATGCTGGCCATGGCCATGGCCGAGGCCACGCCGGCATCGACGCGGTGGCCGAGCACGTTGATGTTGCGGTTGACGGTGTCGAAACGCTTGTCGGTGTAGTTCTTGGCCCAGCTCTTTGCGGTCTGCACGGCACCGTTGAGCTGGCCGACATTCACCGCGTCGGTCGACTCGGTACCCGGCGCCACGTGCGTGACCTGACGCTCGTGGCCATCCGAACCCACCGACACGGCGGCATCGCGGGACGCCACCGAGCCTTCGCCCACGGCCACGCTGCCCTTGCCCGTGGCCTTGGCACCCGAGCCCACGGCCGTGCTGCGCTCGCCCGAGGCCACCGCACCGGCGCCGCCGGCGGTCGCGTCCTTGCCCGAGGCGGCCGGCGGGCCCTTCTTCGAGGTGTCGTTCACCTGGAAGTAGCCACCCTGGCCATTCTGGATGTTCTGGATGGCGTTGCTGTTGTCGGCCACCTTCTGGTTGGTCTCGTACAACTGCGAACCGTTGACCGCGTCCGTGCTGTTGGCCGACACGTCGCCACGATGCACGTTGCTGATCTTCGTGCCACCGGTTTTGCCGCCATCGGTGGACGCCGGTCCGCCCAGGGTGACGCTGCCCTTGCTGCTGTCGTCGTACTGCACGGCATTGTCGGCCAGCTGCTGCACCTGGTCGGAGACATGGTCCAATTGCGACTTGTTGACGGCATCGGTCGGGTCGGTACCCGGCGCCACGTGGGTGATCTTCAGGTTGCCGGCATCAATGCCGGCGATGGTGATGCTGGGGCCGCCGACGATGAGCAGGCCGGTCGTGTCGAGCTTGACGTCACTGCCCAGGCTGACGCTTTCGACCTTGATGTCCTTGGCCAGGTCGAAGGTGACGTCGTTGCTGGCGGCCGTCTTGCTGACCACGATGTTGCCGTCGCTGTTGTTGAGGTCGACCGCATCGTTGGGGCCCACGTTGGAGCTGTTGGCACCCTGGGCGGTCAGGTTCCAGCCGGCCGTGGCGGCGGCATTTGCCGAGGCGATGGCGTCGTTGATGTTGTCCTTGCCGGTGCCGCCGATGTCGGTCATGGTGTAGCTGTTGGTGGTGCCGTCGTACTGGGCGTTGCCGCCCAGCACGTCGTTCGCCAGGCTGTCGCCGGCGGCCTGCAACTGGCTGCCGTTGATCGCATCCAGGCTGC
>CAZMMO010000173.1:0-4984 GCA_964567365.1 uncultured Rhodanobacteraceae bacterium
ACGGCCTGCATCCCTCGGCCCGGCAATACGCGCTGTGGGCCGAGGCGATCGCGCCACGCGCCTGCCGTATCCTGTCCGACGCCCCCATGTATGGTTGTTCCGCACGCCCTTGAAGATATCGGGCGATGCCAGCATGTGAACAGTTTGTCCCCCGCATTTTCCGGAGTCTTGCATGTCCCTCGATCCCGCCACCCGTGAACGCATCGACGCCATCGTCCAGCAGCACCGCGTGGTGTTGTTCATGAAGGGCAACCGCCAGCAGCCGATGTGCGGTTTTTCCGCCGCCGCCAGCGGCGCGCTCAACGACCTGCTGCCCGAGTACCACACCGTCGACGTGCTGGCCGACCCGGAAATCCGCCAGGGCATCAAGGAATACGGCAACTGGCCCACCATCCCGCAACTGTACGTCGGCGGCGAGCTGGTCGGCGGCGCCGACATCGTGCGCCAGATGTACGCCAGCGGCGAGCTGCACGCCCTGTTCGGCCTGCCCGAACCGGACCGCACGCCGCCGGAAATCACCATCACCGACAAGGCCGCCGAGGCCATCCGCAACGGCATGGCCGATGCCGGCGACATGGCCCTGCACCTGGAAGTGGGCGCCGACCACAACGCCAGCTTCCGCCTCGCCGAGGCCGGCGACAACGACATCGTCGCGCACGCCAACGGCCTGGAAGTGCATTTCGATCCCGGCAGCGCGCAGCGCGCGCGCGGCATCACCATCGACTGGGTGGAAACCATGCAGGGCGCCGGCCTGAGCCTGAAGTTTCCCGGCGCCACCGAGGTCAAGCCGATGAGCGTGGCCGAACTGAAGCAGCATCTGGAAGCCGGCGACCTCACCCTCGTCGACGTGCGCCCGGCGAGCGTGCGCGCCCAGGTTGCGCCGCTGCCGCAGGCACGCGTACTGGAAGAGGAGGGCTACGAGGCGATCCAGGCCCTGCCGAAGGACACCGAACTGGCCTTCATCTGCGTCAAGGGCATTTCCAGCCAGGGCGTGGCCGAACAATTCGCCGCGCACGGATTCACCCACGTTTACAGCGTCGAGGGCGGCATGAACGCCTGGACGCAGGAGACCGCCACTGCCGCGCCCGGCCAGTGAATACGCCCGGGTGCGGATGCCCGGCCTCCTCCGGACAGGAAACCCGTCACCAATGACCGCTCCCGACCCTCCGTCGACCACTGCCAGGCAAACCCCGGCCGTCGCCCGGCTGGTCGAGGACGCCAACGCGGCCATCGGCAGCGGCCAGCCCGGCCGCGCCGTGGAACTGCTCGACCGGGCCCTGGCACTGGCGCCCGGCGACGGCGAGATCCACCGCACCATGGGTGTGGCGGCCCTGATGTCGGGGCAGGGAACAAAAGCCGTCGAGCATCTGCGTCGTGCCCACGCGGCCGCTCCCGACGATGCCACGATCCACATGACGCTCGGCAGCGCCCTGTTCGAAACCGGCGCAATCGAGGAGGGACTGACCCACCTCGGACGCACCTGCGAACTGGCGCCCAAGGCTGCCGCCGCCTGGTACAACTACGGTCGCGCCCTGCAGATGGCCGACCGCATGCAGCCGGCACGCAAAGCCCTGGAGCAGGCCGTGGCCCTGGAGCCGGACTCCATCCAGGCGCGCAACACGCTGGCCACCACCCTGATCAGCCTGGGCGACACGGACGCCGCCACCGCCGCGTTACGCGAATCCCTGCGCCGCCAGCCCGGCAACGCCGGCACCTGGTACGTACTGGGCAACCTGAAGACCGAGCGCTTCAGCCGCGAGGACGCCGCCCTGCTGACCCGGCTGTTCCGGCAGCCCGGAACCTCCGACGAGGACCGCGTCATGCTCGGCTACGCGCTCGGCATGGCCCTGGAGGACCAGGGCGAATACGCCCGCGCCTTCGACGCGATCCAGGAGACCAACGCGCTCAAGCGGCGTTACGTGGCCTGGGACCGCGACCGGGAACGCCGCCGCGTGGACGCCATCGCGCAGGCTTTCGCACCGGCGCTGCCCGAGCCGGCCGATCCCGCGCTGGGCAAGGAAGTCGTCTTCGTCGTCTGCCTGCCGCGCTCCGGTTCCACCCTGACCGAACAGATCCTCGCCTCCCATCCCGAGGTCGAGGGTGGCGACGAGATACCGGCACTGAGCCGGGTGCTGGACGAGGAATCCCTGCGCCGCAAACAGCCCTTCCCGGACTGGGTTCCCGCCGCCAGCAGCGCGGACTGGCGACGCATGGGACAGGCCTATCTCGCCCACACCCGTCACCTGCGCGGACAGCGCCCGCGGTTCACCGACAAGAGCGTGGACAACTGGGCCTACGTCGGCGCGGCGCTGGCCATGCTGCCGGGCGCGCGCGTGGTGAACTCGCGCCGCGACCCGCTGGAAACCTGCTTTGCCTGCTACCGCCAGCTGTTCGCCGCCGGTTGCGATTTCAGCTACGACCTGGACGACATGGTCGGCTACTACGCCGGCTACGAACGCCTGAGCGCGCTGTGGCGCCAGTGCTTTCCGCAGCGCTATTTCGAGCACGTGTACGAATCGCTGCAACGCGACGCCGAGGGCCAGATCCGCCGGCTGCTCGAATTCTGCCGCCTGCCCTTCGACCCCGCCTGCCTGGAATGGCACCGCACGCGCCGCACGGTACGCACGATCAGCTCCACGCAGGTGCGCGAACCGCTGCGCAAGGACACCGCGCGCGGCGCGCGCTACGGCGCCATGCTCGATCCCCTGCGCGAACGCCTGCGGGCGGCCGGGATACCCGCGGCGGACACCTGAGCCCGCACGCCCGGCACACCCGGCGCGATCAATCCTCTTCGTCTTCCAGGTCTTCCTCGAAACGCAGGTGCTTGACGCTGCGCCCGTGGCGGCGCACCAGGCGCAGCGCCTCGATGCCGATCTGGATGTGCGACTGGACGTAATGCTCGGTGACCGTGCGGTCGCTGGCGGCGGTCTTGACGCCCTCGGGAATCATCGGCTGGTCGGACACCAGCAGCAATGCGCCCGAGGGAATGCCGTTGGCGAAGCCGGCGGCGAAGATGGTCGCCGTTTCCATGTCCACGGCCATGCAGCGGGTGTGGCGCAGGTAGTCCTTGAACTTCTCGTCGTGCTCCCACACGCGGCGGTTGGTGGTGAAGACCGTGCCGGTCCAGTAGTCGTGGCCGAGGTCGCGGATCATGGTCGACACGGCGCGCTGCAACTGGAACGCGGGCAGCGCCGGCACGTTCCGCGGCAGGTAGTCGTCGGAGGTTCCCTCGCCGCGGATGGCGGCGATCGGCAGGACCAGGTCGCCGATCTTGTTCTTTTTCTTCACTCCGCCGCACTTGCCCAGGAACAGGGCGGCCCGGGGTTCGATGGCCGACAGAAGGTCCATCACCGTGGCGGCATTGGGACTGCCCATGCCGAAGTTGATCAAGGTGATGCCGTCGGCGGTGGCATTGGGCATGGGCCGGTCCACGCCCTGCACCGTGACGCCGTTCCACTCGGCAAACAGGTCCACGTAATGGCCGAAATTGGTCAACAGGATGTAGTCGCCGAAGTCCTCCAGGGCGGTGCCGGTGTAACGCGGCAGCCAGTTGGCGACGATCTCTTCTTTGTTCTTCATTGTCTGTTCCCTGCGGGCGCGCCGCACCTGCGCCGCGCGATGCCGGCGACGCCACGCCGGCTGAATGACCTCTGGTTATCCCCTCCATTCTACGCCAATGGACTGAACTGGACTCGGCCGGCCGTTTGTGTGGCCTTCAAACTCGGACAGGCACAATGGACGCCACATTCGATTCAGGGGCTCGGCATGTGGATTGCAGGCATCATTCTTGCCATCGTCGCCGCACTGGCGCTGGCATTCACCGGACGCGGCTGGCTGGCCTGGGTCGTTGCCCTGGCCATCGTCCTCGTCACCTGGGCTCTGGCCAGCACCACGATCCCGGGCGCCCTCGTCGTTGTGCTGGTGCTCGCCGTCGTCGTGGCCCTGGTGACCGGCTGGCCGCCGCTGCGGCGGACGCTGTTCGCCCGCACGCTGATGCCGCTGATGGCCCGTGTGCTGCCGAAGATCGGCGACACCGAGCGGGTGGCCCTGGAAGCCGGCACGGTGTGGTGGGACGCCGAGATCTTTTCCGGCATGCCGGACTGGCGGCGGCTGCTCGACTTCTCCTGCCAGCCGCTGAGCGAACGCGAGCAGGCTTTCCTCGACGGCCCGGTGACCGAATTGTGCCGGCAACTGGACGACTGGGACATCGAGCAGCGCCGCGGCCTGTCCGAGGCAACCTGGGCCTTCCTCAAGCGCGAGAAATTCTTCGGCATGATCATTCCCGAGGAGTTCGGCGGCCTGGGTTTTTCCGAGATCGGCCACTCGCGCGTGGTCACGCGCATCGCCAGCCGCTCGATCGCCGCCGGCGTCACGGTGATGGTGCCCAATTCGCTGGGCCCGGCCGAGCTATTGCTGGAATACGGCACCGAAGAGCAGAAAAAATATTACCTGCCGCGCCTGGCCGACGGCCGCGAGATCCCCTGCTTCGCCCTGACCGGCCCGGAGGCCGGCTCCGACGCCGCCGCCACGCAATCGACCGGCATCGTCGAGCGCGGCACCTGGCAGGGCGAGGAGGTGCTGGGCATCCGCCTGAACTGGAACAAGCGCTACATCACCCTGGCGCCGGTCGCCACGCTGATCGGCCTGGCCTTCCGCCTGTACGATCCGCACGGCCTGCTCGGCGACAACGAGGACCTCGGCATCACCTGCGCCCTGGTCGCCAGCGACCTGCCCGGCATCACCATCGGCCAGCACCACGACCCCATGGGCGTGCCGTTCGCCAACGGCCCGATCCACGGCGAGGACGTGTTCGTGCCGATCGAGGCCATCATCGGCGGGCGCGAACAGATCGGCAGCGGCTGGCGCATGCTGATGGAATCGCTGGCCGCCGGGCGCTCCATTTCCCTGCCCGCGCTGTCCGTGGGCGCAGTGCAGATGGCCACGCGCATCTCCGGCGCCTACGCCACCGTGCGCGAGCAGTTCG
>CAZMMO010000174.1:0-4941 GCA_964567365.1 uncultured Rhodanobacteraceae bacterium
GGTGTACGGCAACGAGACCGACTGTGCCTTGATCGTGATGCCGCGCTCGCGCGCGATCGGGTTGGGGGCGAGCACCTGCTTGGCCATCTCGCGCTCGCTCAGGCCCCCGCACAACTGGATGATGCGGTCGGCCAGCGTGGACTTGCCATGGTCGATGTGGGCGATGATGGAAAAATTGCGGATATGGTCCATGAAATACCGTGCCGACACACCCGGCATGCGGGGTCGCAAGACATGGCGCCACCTCGCAAAAAAAGGTGGCGCCAAAAGCCGGATTATCGCATGGAAACGGCCCCGCATTCATGCGCGGGGCCGTTGGCACGCGCGGCGGTCCTCAGTCGCGCTTGGGTACGGTCACGGTGGTGAAGCCCGAATTGCCCTGGCGGTTCTTCACCAGCAGCATCACGGTGTCGCCGGGCTTGATGTCCCGCGTCAACTTGTCGAAATCCTTCACGCTGCCGACCTTGTGCTGGCCGACCATCAGGATCACGTCGCCGGGCCGCAGTCCGGCCTCCATGGCCTGACGCCCCTGGACGTTGCTGATCACCACACCCTGGCCCTTCTTGAGGTCCAGTGCCTCGCGCTGGTCGGAGGTGATGTCCTGCACCGTGAAGCCCAGGGCCTTGCTGCCGGAGGTGGCATGCTCGGGCACGATCGACGAGTACGAATCCTGGTTGCGCGGCTTGGCGCCCAGCTTCACCTTGACCTGCTTGCGCTTGCCTTCGTGCAGCACGGTCAGCGTCACCTCGGTGCCGGGCTGGGTGGCCGCCACCATCGGCGGCAGGTCGCCGGCATTGAGGACCTTCTTGCCATTGAATTCCAGGATCACGTCGCCCTGCTGCAGACCGGCCTTGTCACCCGGGCCACCGCTCTTGACGCTGGCGATCAGGGCGCCGCTGGCGCTGGACAGCCCCAGGGCCTTGGCCTTGTCCGCGTTCACCTGCTGGATCATGACCCCGATCATGCCGCGCGAGACGTAGCCCTTGGTCTTGAGCTGGCGCACGGCGTCCATGGCGATGTTGATGGGGATCGAGAAGGACACGCCCATGTAGCCGCCGGTCGAGGAATAGATCTGCGAATTGATGCCGACCACCTGGCCGTCGAGATTGAACAGCGGACCGCCCGAGTTGCCGTGGTTGATCGGCACGTCGGTCTGGATGAACGGCACGTCCGGCTGGTCCTGGCTGCCGAAACTGCGGCCCACGGCGCTGACGATGCCCTGGGTGACGGTGTAGTCGAAATCGAACGGCGAGCCGATGGCCAGCACCCACTGGCCCGGCTGCAGCGTGGACGAATCGCCGATGGTGACCGTGGGCAGGTCGTGCGCGTCCACTTTCAGCAGCGCGATGTCGTAGGGCTTGTCGGTGCCCACCACCTTGGCGGTGAAAACGCGGCGGTCGTGCAGGCGCACGGTCACGGTGTCGGCATGATCGACCACATGGTCGTTGGTGAGGATGTACCCGTCACTGGAAATGATGAATCCCGATCCGATCGAGACGTGCTTCATCTCCCCTTGCGGCACCCTGGGCTGTTCGAAGAAACGTCGGAAGATGTCCGGCACGCCCGGCGGAAGCCGCTGCGGCCCGCGGGTGTGTTTCTCGAAATGCGGCGCGTCGCTGTTGCCGTCGTACTTGGCCTGGACATGCACTACGGCCGCGGAGTTCTTCTTGACGATCTGGGTGAAGTCCGGCAACTGCGCGGCAAAAGCGCTTGCCGCAAACAGCAGCAGCACGCATCCGGCCGTCAACCGTAGGCTCATGCGATTCATGGAATGATTACCTCCTGTCAGGAAAACTCGCCGGGGAAACGGCGCCGGCCGGCCTCGAACACGAACTCCGGATTGTATTCGTGGTGACCGTGGTTTGCGCTGCCGGGCACCTTGGGATGCCCAGCGGAAAACTTCGTGAAACTCGACTTCCCGGACCCGCCCGGATACCGGTACCGGCCCGGAAAAACCATGGCGGCGGCCCTTCGATGCCGACCGGCCGGCAAAGTTCCGCCGCATGGCCATGCGGGAGCGAACGAACCGTACGGGCTTCCGGCGCGGAAGCGGAAACCTGTCATGCCGGATCGATCCGAGGCCCGCGAATCGCGACGGTTACTGTGTCCGGGCGCGCGACTGCGGTTGCTGCCGCACCGGCACGGGATGCACACCCATCGACCACAACTGGTGCATGATCTCGCGCGCCTGCAGCGCGTTGGACGTGCGGTAGGCGGGAAGCGTCATGTACGGAGCGATGCCTCGCCAATAGTAGCCCTGCGGCTGGTCGGAGCGCCCTCCTCCGGAATAGAAGGTGGCCGCCGCCGGCTGGGCCATCTGCGCCGCCGACGGGGAAGCCGACAGCCAGCGCGGCACGGCCGGCGCGGCATGGGATTGCGGCTCGGTGCGCGTCGGCGTGTCCGCCGTGGCCACCTGCACCGAAGCCGGGGCCGCGGCACCCGTGGCCGCCATCGTATTCTGCCTCTGTACCTGCGGTTGCACCGCGACCAGTGCCGCCACGGCCACGCCGGCGGCAATGGCGCCCCCGGCGGACCAGCGCAGCCAGCGGTGATGCGGGTGGCCGCGCACGGCGCCAGCACCCGTTTCCCGCTCCGCGCGGATGCCATCCATGACACGCGCCGTGAAACCCTCCTCGGCGCATATCGACACCTCGTGGCGCACGCCGTCGCGGATGATGTGGTACCGGTCCCAGGCGGCGCACAACGCGGCATTTCCGGACGTACGCCGCAGCATGAAGCGGATCTGCTCCTGCGACAGCTCGCCATCCATCAGGGCGGACAGGTTTTCGTATTCGGCATTGCTCATGTTGTCGACTCCTCACGGCCGGGCAGAAGAGGCCGCAATTGCTGGTCGATTGCCTCACGCGCACGGAAGATACGGGACCGTACCGTGCCGATGGGACAATCCATGGCCTGGGCGATTTCCTCGTAACTGAGTCCTTCCACTTCCCGCAGGGTAATGGCGGTACGCAGTTCCTCAGGCAATTCTTGGACCGCGCCGACCACGGTTTGTTCAATCTCCTGGCGCATCATTTCGTGCTCGGGAGTGGCGTTTTCGTACAACTTGTCGGCGTTGGGCCCGTAGACGGCGTCGTCCACGGCGATGTCTTCGTTGGGGGGCCGCCGGCGCATGGCCACGAGATGGTTCTTGGCCGTATTGACGGCGATCTTGTACAGCCAGGTATAGAAAGCGCTGTCGCCGCGGAAGGAGTCGATGGCGCGCCAGGCGCGCACGAAAGCCTCCTGGGCCACGTCCTGGCATTCGCTGCGGTCGGCCACGTAACGCGAGACCAGGCCGACGATCTTGTGCTGGTACTTGCGCACCAGCAGGTCGAAGGCGTGCGAATCGCCTTTTTGCACCCGCTCGACGAGCGCACGGTCCAGTTCTTTTTCGCCCATCCGGGCCATTCTCCCTTGACGCGGACTTCAGGCCACACGTCGTTGTAGGACTGCCAAAGGGATGCCAAGTTCATTTTCCGGGCATCGCGACGTATCGCCCTGCAAGATGGGGCCAGCGGCACGGATCGTCAAGCAAAAGGCCGCTGCGGCCGAGGCTCAGGCGTGGCTGTCCCCGTGGCGTCCGGACAGGCGCTGGCGTTCGGCCAGCAGGTTGTCGAAGGCGTTGTGGGCCAGCGGCCGGCAGAACAGGTAACCCTGCAACTGGTCGCAGTGCCGATCGCGCAGGAAGCTCAGGTGCGCCTCGGTCTCCACGCCCTCGGCCACGACGGTGCGGTTGAGGCTGTGCACCATGTCGATGGTGGCCTTGACGATGGCCTCGTCGTCGGGATCCACGCCGATATTGCGCACGAAGCTCTGGTCGACCTTGACCCGGTCGGCCGGCAGCTTGCGAAGATAATCCAGCGAGGATTGCCCGGTACCGAAATCGTCGATGGCCAGGTGGCATCCCAGGCCGTGCAGGGACTGCAGGTTCTCCAGCAGATGCGGCATGGACTTGACGCTGATGCTTTCGGTCACCTCCAGCTCCAGGCATCCCGGATCCAGATCGCTCTCGCGCAGGGCGGAACGCACCACTTCGGGCAGGTTGGGCTGCATCAGCTGCAACGCCGAAAGATTGACCCCCACGCGCAGCGGCAGACCGTAACGCCGGTGCCAGCGCGCCGTGGCCCCGCAGGCCGTGCGCAACACCCATTCGCCGATGCTGATGATCAGGCCGGTGTCCTCGGCCAGCGGAATGAAGAAGCCGGGGCTGATCATGCCCAGCTCCGGGTGTTCCCAGCGGACCAGCGCCTCCATGCCGACGATGTCCTCCGTGTGCGCGTCGACCTGGGGCTGGTAATACACCCGCAGCTCGCCGTTGCCTTCGGCCTGGCGCAGGCGGGACTCCAGCGCCACGCGCTGCTGGTGGGATTTTTCGGGCACCGTCACGTACACCTGGTAGCCGTTGCGCCCCTGGCCCTTGGCGTTGTACATGGCCACATCGGCGTGCTTGAGCAGGTCCTCCGCCGTCACCGCGTCGTCGGGATGGAAGCTCACGCCGATCGATGCCGTGATGTGCAGCTCCGAGCCGTCGCCCAGCATCAGCGGCGTATCCATCAGGCGCACGATCTTGTCGGCCACGCGCAACACGTCCTCGCGCTGGGTGACGTGGCGCAGGATGACGACGAACTCGTCGCCGGCGTAACGCGCCACGGTATCCGAGGAACGCACGCTGCCGCGCAGCCGCTTGGCCACGGCCGACAGCACTTCGTCGCCCACCGAATGGCCCAGGGAATCGTTGATGCTCTTGAAACGGTCCAGGTCGACGAACAACACGGCAAACGCCTCGCCGGTGCGGTGCGCCTCGCGCAGCGTGGTTTCCAGGCGGTCGTTGAACAGCAGGCGGTTGGGCAGTCCGGTCAAGCCGTCGAGCAGGCCGCGCGCACGGCCCTGCTCGCGGGCGCGCTGCAGTTCCATGTCGCAGGCAAAGCGGAGCGTGGCCGC
>CAZMMO010000175.1:0-4933 GCA_964567365.1 uncultured Rhodanobacteraceae bacterium
GGCCCAGTTGCGCCGCAAGAACGGACACGCCAAACCCTGGAAGCTCGATTTCATCGGCCTTGGCAACGAGTTGTGGGGTTGCGGCGGAAACATGTCGCCTGAATATGCGGCCGATCTGTTCCTTCGTTACCAGACCTTCATTCATGTGGATGGCCAGCAACATACGCGCATCGTTGCCCCCGGCGCGAACGGCGACGACTCTCGCTGGATCGAGGTCATGATGAAGCGGGCCGGTTCGCACATGGATGGCATCGGGCTTCATTACTACACCATTCCGGGCGGTTTCCAGCACAAGCAATCGGCGATCCATTTCGACGAATCGGGCTGGATCGACACGCTGTCGCTGGCATTGGACATGAATACGCTGCTGAACAAATACGGCGCCATCATGGACAAGTACGATCCGCACAAGCGGGTGTCCCTGGACGTGGACGAATGGGGCACCTGGTGGAAGGCGATGCCGGGCACCAATCCGGCGTTCCTGCGCCAGCAGAACACCCTGCGCGACGCGGAGGTGGCGGCCCTGACGCTGAACATCTTCGTCGACCATGCCGCCCGTGTGCGCATGGCCAACATCGCGCAGACGGTGAACGTGCTGCAGGCCATGATCCTCACCAAGGGCCCGAAGATGGTGCTGACGCCCACCTACTACGTGTTCAAGATGTTCAAGCCTTATCAGGGCGCGACCGTGCTGCCATTGAAGGTGTCCACGCCGAAATATCGTTACGGCAAGTACAGCGTGCCTGCCGTGCAGGCTACGGCGGTGCGCGGCAAGGACGGGCACGTGCACATGGTGTTGGTGAACCTCGACCCGAACGCGGGTGCGGATGTCCACGTGAAGCTGGACGGCGCCACGGCGCATGCGGTGGACGGGCAGGTGCTGACCGCGCCGCACATGAATTCGCACAACACGTTCAGTGCACCCGACACCGTCAAGCCGGCCCGTTTCGACGGGGCGACGATCCATGGCGATCGTCTGGAGGTGGTGCTGCCTTCGAAATCGATCGTGGCCTTGACCCTGGAGGATTGATGTGCGGACAGCGGCGGCGTTTCCGGTGGGTGTCCGTGGATCACGATGAGACGACACGTCCGAGCATGATGTGACCGACCAACCCGATTTCCGCAGTCGACGCCATTTCATCAAGCTGGCAGCCGGGGTCGCCTCGGTTCTGGGCACGGGCTTCGCGCATGCGACGCCCGTGCCGTATCGCTCCGGGGCGGAGGATGCGGCACGGCTGCCCGTTGCCGATGGAGCCACCACGAACATCCTCGACCGGGAGGCGATTGCGCGCCGCCATTTCGGCACGGACGCGGGCTGGTATGCGGACACCATTCCCTTCTTCGAGTGTTCCGACGCCCGCATCACGCGGATCTACTATTACCGCTGGCAGGTGTTCCGTGCCCATCTGCGTGACCTGGGCGAGCGCGGTCATGTGTTTACCGAATTTCTCGATGACGTGTCCTGGGACCGTGCGCCGTTCGGCACGCTCAATGATTCGGCGGTTTTCCCGATTCGGGACGGCCGCTGGCTGCGCGACCGCCGCTACGTGAACGAATTCATCGATTATCTCTACGCCGGTGGCGGCAATGATCGGCATTTCAGCGAGTCCATCGCCGATGCGACCTACGCGCATTATCTGGTACACGGCGACAAGGCGTTCGCCCTGCGCCAGCTCGATGCCATGAAGCACGTGTTCAATCTGTGGGAAGACCACTACGATTTCAGCAGGCATCTGTACTGGATCGAACCGCTGCTGGACGCCACCGAGTATTCCATTGCCTCGATCGAGGCCAGCGGCGGCAAGGACGGCTTTACCGGCGGGCAGGCGTTCCGCCCGTCGATCAACACGTACATGTATGCCAACGCCCGGGCCATCGGACGGTTGTGCCGGCTCAAAGGCGATGACCACGCGGCCGCATGGTACGAGAAGCGCGCCGGGGACATTCGTGCGCATCTCGTCGAGAGTCTGTGGAACGAGACGTTTGTGCACTTTGTCGATCGTTTCAAGGTCACCAACGAGTACGTGCGCTATTGGGAATTCATTTGTGGGCGCGAGCTGGTCGGCTATTTGCCTTGGTATGCCAATATTCCGCCGGATACTTCACGCCATGCGCAGGCGTGGAAGCATCTGCTGCGGCCCGACCGGTTGCTCGGCAAGTTCGGCATGCGGACGGTCGAGCCGTCGTACCAGCACTACATGCAGCAGTATCGCTACGACAAGGCCACCGGAAAGCCCGAATGCCAGTGGAACGGCCCCGTCTGGCCCTTCCAGACGGCGCAGGTGCTGACCGGCCTGGCCAATCTGCTCAATGACTATTCGCAGCGGGTGATAGGCCGGTCCGACTATGTGTTCCTGCTGCGCCAGTTTGCGGCGTTGCACCTGCGCGACGGTCATCCGGACATCCAGGAAGACTACGACCCCGACACCGGCAAGGTCATCGTCGGTTTGCCGCGCAGCCACCATTACTATCACTCCAGCTACGTGGACCTGGTCATCAACGGGCTGGTCGGCATCCGGCCCGGTGAAGACGACGAACTGGTGGTCAATCCGCTGGTGCCTGCCGATCCCGAAGATCCGAACTACCTGCGCTATTTCGTCCTTGAACACGTGCCTTGCCGGGGACATCTTCTGACCGTGGTCTGGGATGCCGATGGCCACCAGTACGGACACGGTGCGGGCCTGGCGGTGTACGTGGACGGGCGCAAGATGGCCGGGGCCGCGCAACTGCAGCGCCTGCGATTGCGCGTGAGGCAGGCGTCGCTGGCACCCGTGTCGCGGCGATTGAACCGGGCCGTGAACATGGCCCGGGTGGGTTATCCCAAACCCAGCGCGTCACGCAACGCGAAGCCGGAATCCGTCTTCGGCGCCGTGGATGGCCGGATCTGGTTTTTCCCCCGGGTGGCCAACGGGTGGATGGTCAAGGGTACTGGACGCGACTGGTTTGCCCTGGAATTCGACACGCCTTTGACCCTCGATGCGATGGAGGCGTATTTCTACAGTGACGCGGATCGCTTCTCCATGCCCGATACCTGTCGGGTGCAATACCGGCGCGATGGGCGGTGGCACGATGTTGTGCGGGTCGATACGCCCGATCCTTCGCTTCATGGCGACAGCCGCGAAGTGGCGCGCTGGCGGCCGGTGACGGCGAGAAAGTTTCGCCTCGTCCTTGCCCACGCGAGGTCCGGGATCAGGCTCGTGGAATGGAGGCTGTTCGAGCGGGTTGCGCGAGCGACCGCAGAGAAAAACGGTACGGTCCCGTGGGACGAATGAGGACACCGATCGAGCCGGACCTGAATCCGGGGCCTCCCGTCGCGGCATCGAGGGGCCATGGATCCCCGCGGGGCTCCGCCGGCATTTCCCCGCACGACAACGGATGCATACGACCCCTGCAACTTCACACATGAACCAACGATACGCAATGGAGGCTTGACATGAGTACCCTCGAACCTGTGCTACTGGCCGGCCAATGGCGGGCATCCCATGGAACCGGCAGTTTTCGCGCCGAGGACCCGGCGCGGGGCGAGGCCATCGGTCCCTCATTCCCCGTCAGTGACGCAGCCGATATCGAACGGGCTCTCGGCAGCGCATGCGAGGCGGCCGCCGACCTCGCGGCGACGCCGCCGGAGCAGATCGCCGCCTTCCTGGAGGGGTATGCGGCACGGATCGACCAGCAGGCCGATTCGCTGTCGGCGCTGGCCCAGGAGGAAACCGCGCTGCCGGCCGCGACGCGCCTGGCCGGCAACGAGCTGCCCCGCACGACCGACCAGTTGCGACAGGCGGCCGACGCGGTTCGACACTATGCCTGGACGCAGCCGGTCATCGATACCGGCAAGGGTCTGCGTGCGCATTACGCTCCCCTGGGCAAGCCGGTCTGGATCATGGGGCCGAATAATTTTCCGCTGGCCTTCCATGCCATTTCCGGCAGCGATTTTGCCTCGGCCATTGCGGCGCGCAACCCGGTCATCGCCAAGGCGCATCCGTCGCATCCGGCCACCAGCAAGCGCCTGGCCGAGCTGGCGTACGAGGCCTTGCAGTCCAGCGGATTGCCGGCAGGCAGCATCCAGATGCTGTATCACTTCGACAACGCGCTGGGGTTGCGCCTGGCGGCCGATCCGCGGCTGGGCGCCATCGCCTTTACCGGCAGCCGCGCGGGTGGCCTGGCCCTCAAGGCGGCCGCCGACCGGGCGGGCACGCCCCTTTTTGCCGAGATGTCCAGCATCAACCCGGTGTTTCTGCTGCCCGGGGTACTGGCCGAGCGCGGTGCGTCCCTGGCCCAGGAGTTTTTCAGCTCCTGCACGCTGGGCAGCGGGCAGTTTTGTACCAATCCCGGCGTCGTAATCGTCCCGTCGGGCGATGCCGGTGACGCGTTCGTGACCGCGGCCATCGGGCATTTTGCCAGCGCGGAGCCAGGCGTGGTGTTCTCGCGCGGCGTGCGTGACAAATTCCAGCAGGCCGTCCAGTCATTGCGTGATGCGGGAGCCGAAGTCCTTGCCGGCGGCGTGCCCGCCGAAGGCCCGGGTTACCGTTGTGTGCCGACGTTGCTCGCTGTCGAGGCGGATGTTTTCCTGGACCGCGCCGATCGGCTGCAAGGCGAGGCCTTCGGGCCGGCCAGCCTGCTGGTGCGGACGAGTGGACTTGACGCGATGCGGGCCGTTGCCGGGCGCTTCGAAGGCAATCTCACCGGCACCATCTACCGGGCGCAAGACGGCGGCGATGACGCGGCATGGCGACAGCTGGCCGCCCTGTTGAGGCCGCGCGTGGGCCGCCTGATCGGCAACAAGATGCCGACCGGCGTGGCCGTGAGCCCCGCCATGAACCACGGTGGTCCCTATCCCAGCACGACGCATCCGGGGTACACGGCCGTGGGCATGCCCGCCGCGATCCGCCGCTTTGCCGCCTTGCACAGCTACGACAACGTCCCCGAGGCATTG
>CAZMMO010000176.1:0-4896 GCA_964567365.1 uncultured Rhodanobacteraceae bacterium
AGGCCTTCCCGCTCAACCCCAACGGCTCTCCCGGCGGCCTGACCGGCTTCACCGCGGCCGAAGGCCGCGTCACCATCATGATGCCGCACCCCGAGCGCGTGTTCCGCAGTGTGCAGATGTCCTGGCATCCGGACAGCTGGGGCGAGGATTCGCCCTGGATGCGCATGTTCCGCAATGCGCGCGTGTGGGTGGGGTAAGTTCGTGCCATGATCGTACCGGCGCCGCGATGGGAATACGCGGGCCTGGTCAATGCGCGCGTGTGTGTGTGTAGGAGCGCACCTGGGCGCGACAGGCGCGAGGCTCCGGGAAACGCTGAGGCTGTCGCGCCCGGGTGCGCTCCTACAAAATAGGGTGGGTGGATACGGGTTTCCCGATGGAGCTGAGCATCCTCATCGTCGCCGCCGACAGCGGCGCCAGCCTGTGCGAGTGCGTGCGTCGCGCGCTGGCCAGCGCTGCCGTGGGCGAGGTGCTGGTGCTGGACAACGCCTCCACCGATGGCATGCCCGAAGCGGTCGCGCGCGAGCATGCCGGGGACGCGCGGGTGCGCGTCGTCCGTCACGACCGCAACCTGGGCTTTGGCGCGGCCATGAACCGTGGCGCCGCACTGGCGCGCGGCGACAACCTGTTGCTGCTCAACCCCGACTGCCTGCTGACCGAGGGCGACGTGGAAGCCTTGCTGCGGGCCCTGGCCACCACGCCGGATGTCGGCCTGGTCGGTGCCGTGGTGTGTGCGCCCGACGGCACGCCGGACCCGGCGTCGCGGCGCCGCGATCCGCTGCTGCGCCGCTCGCTCAACACCTTGACCGGCCGCGCCGCGCGCGAAGCCGACGATCCGTCCTGCGCCGGCATCGCGGTACCGGGCCCGATGCCGGACGCCGTCGAGGAGGAGGAAGCCGTATCCGGCGCGCTGATGCTGTTGCCGCGTCGCGTATTCGACCGGTTGCACGGTTTCGACGAAGGCTATTTCCTGCATTGCGAGGACCTGGACCTGTGCCGTCGCGTGCGCGATGCGGGATATCGCGTGGTGCTCGATGGGCACGTGCGCGTCCTGCACGCCAAGGGCGGCTCGAGCCGGCGGCGTCCGGTGTTCGTCCGCTGGCACAAGCATCGCGGGATGTGGCGCTGGTTCCGCAAGTTCGACCCGGCCGCCCGCAATCCGGTGCTGGCGATGCTGGTCGGAGGCGGCATCTGGCTGCATTTTGCCGCCGGCGTACCGGGAGCGTGGCTGCGGCGCGGGAAGCGCTGACGAATTCCGCGGGCAAGCGTCCAGCTTTTTGTAGGAGCGCACCCGGGCGCGACGGGCTTAAGGCTCGTTGAGCGCTGATGCCGTCGCGCCCGGGTGCGCTCCTACTGGGGGCGGCGGTCGCGCGGCAGGTGGCTGACCAGGAACTCCATCTGGTCGGCCAGGATGTTGCGGTTGGACAGGATCAGGTGCTCCACCCAACTGGGCCGGAAGGGGACGGCCAGCAGCGGCATGTGCGCCTGCTGCGGGGTGAGGTTGCTCTTCTTGAGATTGCAATGGGTGCAGGCGGTGACCACGTTTTCCCACTCGTCGCGGCCGCCGCGCGAAAGCGGCACCACGTGGTCGCGGGTCAGCTCGTGGCGGGCGAAATGGTTGCCGCAGTACAGGCACAGGTGCTTGTCGCGGGCGAACAGCATGGTGTTGGTCAGCGCCGGGGCGGGATCGATGGCGCGGCCGTGGCAATGGCCGGTGCTGGCCACGATCGGATGCAGGTGCAGGATGCTCTGTTCACCGCGGTCGCGGTTCATGCCGCCGTGCACGGCCAGGCAGGGTTCGCCCAGGGTCCAGGCCACCGCGTCGCGCACGTACAGGCAAACTGCGTCCTGCCAGCTGATCCAGTCCAGGATGCGGCCGGTGACATCCAGCGACAGCACGCGTGTGGCGTGCAAATCGTGCAGCATGGCGACTTTTCCCGACATCCGGTCCTCCGGTGCAAACGAGGCATCTTCCCGACGTTGAGGCTCCATCTGTACCAGCATAGCGAAAAAATCCGCGTGGGCGCAGGGGCGCGACGGATTTTCCCCCTTACCCATGGGCCGCGGGCGCTGTTATAGTTGCCCCCTTTGCAGCAATCTGCCGCCGGAATGGCGGGTGCCGGAGGGGCGCCCCACGGTGGCGACGAGGACCAATCAACGTGGCTGAAGTACTGTTTTACGAGCGTCCCGTGCCCCTCAACCGCGAGGGCCACAAGGACCTGCGCATCCGACCGATGAACAACGTGGCCTTTGCGGCCAAGGCCCATTCGGTACCGTTGACGGTGGCCGAGTTCGGCCCGGCGGCACGCGACTATCCCATCCTGTTCGGCGGCAACACCCTGGAAGAGGCCGGCCCGCTGGCCATGCTCGGCCTCAACCAGTCCGAGAATGCCTTCGTCGACGGTGAAGGCCAATGGGCGCCGAACGTCTACATTCCGGCCTTCGTGCGCCGCTATCCGTTCGTGCTGGCGGAAAAACCCGAGGGCACCGAGGGCGACGACTTCACCGTGTTCCTGGACGAGGCCTATCCCGGTTTCGGTACCGAGGAGGGCGAGCGCCTGTTCAACGAGGACGGCAGCGACACCGAAACGCTGAAGAACGCCGTGCAGTTCCTGGGCGAGTTCCAGGAGCATGTCAAGCGCACCCAGGCCTTCACCAAGCGTATCCGCGAGTTGGACCTGCTCGAGTCGCGCACGATACAGATCAAGAATCCCGACGGCGGAAACGCGTTGACCATCAACGGCCTGTTCGTGGTCAGCGAGGAAAGGCTGCGCAAGCTGGACGCGACGGTGGCGCACGAGTTGCTGGCCGATGGCAGCCTGGGCTGGATCTATGCCCATTTGCTGTCGATGTCCAACGTGGACCGTCTGATCCAGCGCGTGGAGGCCCACCGGACCGCCGCCGAGCCGGCCGAGGCCGCCAACGCCTGACGGCGCGCCTTGTCCCGCAAGACCTGCATCCGGGGCGTGGAGGTTTCCACGCCCCGGATGCGTTTGCGGAGCCCGTGGCTCAGCGGTAGGTGTCGGCCACCCCGGGTACGGCCGACAACCAGTCGTGGCTGCGCACCTTGAAATCCCGCGGCTTGTCCGCGTGTTCCGGAATGGCGGTGGCCGTGCCCTTGAGGGTATAGGCCAGACCGCCGGAACTGCCTTTGCCGGCGATGGCCGCGAGCGCGGCGGCGGCGGCGGCGCTGGGCGTGACGTCCACCTCGGTGACGTCGGCCGACAGGGCCGGGATGGTCATGTCGAAACGGGTATCGATGCGGGCCGCCGGCTGCTTGTCGATGTTCATGGTGACCTGCAGCCGGCGAAAATCCATGCCGCCATAGCTGTTGTTGAGTATGCGCAACTGCATGTGCCAGGTGCCGTGGGCGTCGACATGCAGCGACTGCACGCTCAACGTGGGCGGAAACATGCTTTTGCGCGGCGGCGAGCAACCCGCGAGGGCAACCAGCAGCAGCGCGGGCACGAGCCATTGCGGCAAACGTTTCATGGTCTGTCTCCATAGGGAAACTTGGATGGAATCTAGCACAGGCCCGGCCGCGCCAGATCCCATCGGAACTTCCTCAACGTCCGCGGGCCGGAGCCGTTGACGATTCCACTGGCGGACGGAAACGGGCATCATGGGCGTTTCCCGTTCGAGTTGTTTCCATGCCACGTCGCATCGCCGCCCGTCGTTCCGCCATCCACGGCAACGGGGTGTTCGCCCTGGTGCCCATTGCCCGCGGCGAAACCGTCATCCAGTACAAGGGCCGCCTGATCACCCACGCCCAGGCCGACCGCGAATACGGCGACGGCGCCGACAGCGGGCATACGTTCCTGTTCACGCTCAACGACAAGTACATCGTCGACGCCAACGTCGGCGGCAACTCGGCGCGCTGGATCAACCAGAGCTGCGAACCCAATTGCGAGGCGGTGATCGAGGAAGCCGGCGACGGCGACCCGCGCCATGACAAGGTGCTGATCCAGGCCCTGCGCGACATCCGCCCGGGCGAGGAGCTGACCTACAACTACGGCATCGTGCTGGAAGTGCCGCACACCGCGCGCATGAAGAAGCTGTGGGCCTGCCACTGCGGCTCGCCCCGGTGCACCGGCACGTTGTTGCAACCCAAGCGCAAATAGTCCCGCGTATCCGGATGTGGGTAGGGCGGCCTGTCCGCCATGCGGAATCCATGTTGCCAATGTAGGAGCGCACCCGGGCGCGATGGCATCAGCGTTCAACGAGCTTTACGCCAGTCGCGCCCGGGTGCGCTCCTACAAAAGAGTTGCGCGGTATTCGGCGGGGCGCCTGCCCTGTACAGGGCGTGTGGTGGTTCGAGGTTGCGACGTGGCTCAATCTTCTTCGGCGTGCGGTTTCCAGGCCGCGCAGAGTTTTTCCTGCGTGACCGCGGGTACCGGCTCGTAGTGGCTGGTGTCCATGACGAAACGGCCTTCGCCGCCGGTGAGGGATTTCAGTTCGGCCTGGTAATCGGTCAGCTCGGCCAGGGGCGCCTGGGCCTTGATGACCAGGGACCCGTCGCGACGCACGGTGGTGCCCAGGATGCGCGCGCGCTTGCTGGCCAGGCTGCCGGTGACGTCGCCCACGCGGGCTTCGGGAATGCTCACGTCCAGATCGACGATGGGCTCGAGCACCAGCGGTTGCGCCCGGGACACGGCATCGAGGAAGGCCTTGCGACCGGCACTGACGAAGGCGATTTCCTTGGAGTCGACCGGATGGTGCTTGCCGTCGTAGACGGTGACGCGGATGTCCTGCATGACGTAGCCGGCGATGGCGCCCGACTGCAGCGCCTGCTGCACGCCCTTTTCCACCGCCGGCAGGAACTGCCCGGGAATGGTGCCGCCCTTGACCGCGTCGACGAACTCGAAGCCTGCGCCGCGCGCCAGCGGCTCCACGCGCAGG
>CAZMMO010000177.1:0-568 GCA_964567365.1 uncultured Rhodanobacteraceae bacterium
GCAGGGGGTGGGTCACGATCACGAGCCGCGGATGTCGCCGTCCAGGTAATACCACCGGCCATCCTCGCGCACGAAACGGCTGGCTTCGTGCAGGCGCTGGGCGCGTCCGCCGCCGAGGCGGTAGCGGGCTACGAATTCCACCCGGGCATGATCGGCGTCGTCCTGCTCGTGGCGGCGCACGTCCAGCCCCAGCCAGGTGGGCGCCGGCTGCTGCGCGGCCAGGCGCAGCGAGGCCGGGCGCGTGTCCGGATGCCAGGTGGCCAGCAGGTAATCCTCGCGCTTGAGCACGTAGGCACTGTAGCGGGCCCGCATCAGCGCCTCGGCGCTGGCCGCCGGCATGCCCTCGTGCAGGGGCCCGCAGCAACGCGCATAGCCGTCGGGATTGCCGCAGGGGCAGGGCGTGGAGGTGTCGATGGCCCTCAGCGGTCCGTACGTGCGTGGTTTCTGCATGCCCCCATCATGCCGCAAATGATTGTAGGAGCGCACCCGGGCGCGACCCGCGCGCAGCGCCTCGAGCGACTGAGCGCGCGCGCCCGCGTGCCCACCCACCCGCGGCGGCCCGCCCAGG
>CAZMMO010000177.1:578-4856 GCA_964567365.1 uncultured Rhodanobacteraceae bacterium
TTTAGGAGCGCACCCGGGCGCGACTGGCGAAACACTAATCAAACGCCGAGGCTGTCGCGCCCGGGTGCGCTCCTACACGCGGAGATCATTTTTGGGGCGCCAGATATTTTTCGAACCAGGCCAGCGAGCGCACCAGCACGTCGTGCGTGTCCTGCGGCTTGTGGAAATGATGGCCCTCGCCGGCGTACACCACCAGCTGCGTCGGCACGCCCATCGCCCGCAGCGCGTGCCAGAACTCGAACGATTGCGCCGCCGGGCATTCCTTGTCGAACTGGCCGGCGATGATCAGGGTGGGCGAGGTGTCGTGCTTGATGAAGTTGATGGCCGAACTTTTGGCGTAGACGGCCGGGTCGTCGTATACCGAGGCGCCGAAGAAGGGCAGCATCCACTGGTCGATCATGTTCTGGCCGTAGTAGCTCTTCCAGTCGGAGAGCCCGGCGCCGGCCACCACGGCCTTGAAGCGCTGCGTCTGGGTGGGCGCGAACATGCTCATGAAACCGCCGTAGCTCCAGCCGGTCAGGCCCAGGCGGTCGTCGTCGACGGGATACTTCTTTTCCACCGCGTCGATGCCGGCCAGGATGTCGCGCAGGTCGCCGTAGCCCATGTCGCGGCGCACGGCCTGGGTGTAGGCCTCGCCCTGGCCCATGCTGCCGCGCGGGTTGGGCAGGAGGACGAAGTAGCCCAGCATCGACAGTGGCGCCAGGGCACCTTGCGCAGGCCAGCTCGAGCGCATCGCCCATACCGGGCCGCCGTGCACGTAGACGATCATCGGGTAGGTCTTGTGCGGGTCGTAATGGGCCGGAAACAGCAGCCAGCCGGCCACGTCATGGTCTTCGTTGCGCCAGTGGACGGCTACGGCCTTGCCCCATTGCGGCCGACTGGCGGCATTGACGTGCGTGACCGCGTGTGCCGCGGTGGCCACGCCGCGCGGCTGGCCGGAGGCATCCAGGTCCAGGCGGCCGGCATAGATCTCCGGGGCTTCGGCGAAGGTGGAATGGAGGAAGGCGAACCTTGCGTGGTCGGCCGACAGGCTCAGCGCCGAGACCGCCGAGCCGTCGCCGAAGGCCGCGGCCTGGGTGAACAGGGCGTGGTGCGAAGCCGGTTGCGTGCCGTGCAGCGTGAACAGGCCCAGGCGCGATTTGGCCCCGTCGATGGAAGACACCAGCAGGTGGCGATCGTCGGTCCAGGCAAACCAGGATGGGGTGAACGGGAGACCGGGCGTCACGTCGACGGCCTTGCCGCCGCCGGCCGGCACCGTATAGAGGTCGCCGCCGGTGATCCCCTGATCGCTCATCAGTCCGCCGATGAAGGCGATGGTCTTGCCGTCGGGCGAGAAGCGCGGCAAGGCCATCTGCAGATGGTGCAGAGGGCCGGTGGCCGCCCAGGCGTCGACCCGTTGCCGCGGCGGGCCGCCGCTCGTGGATTGCACGTACAGCCGCGCCTTCCACCAGTTGTTGGCGCCGGGTGGCGGCGCGGCGATGTAGGCAATCCGGCCGGCGTCGGGCGACCAGGCGTATTCGTAGACGAACAGGGATTTGGGCGTGACGGCGTGCACTGCGCCGGTGGCGGCGTCCACCCGCGCCATTTGCTGGCGTTCGACGCCGTGCACGCCGATCACGCCCACCCGTGGCTTGCTGGCGGCGGTGGCGCCGATGCGGTGGGTGTCGCCGGCCACGTACAGGATGCCCAGTTGCCTGCCGTCGGGCGCCCAGGTCAGCGCATGCACGTAGCCGTCCAGGTGGGTCAGGCGCCGTGCCTTGGCATCGGCGGCAAGGGGATCCACCAGGTAGATGTCGCTTTGCGCGGGATCGGCACGGTGGCCGCAGTTGCTCAGGAAGGCCAGTCGCGAGCCGTCGGGCGACCAGTCGGGACGACCCTCATGGCAGCCCTTGAAGGCGCCGGGCAGTTGCACCGTGCGCACCCGGCTGCCGTCGGCGCTGGCCAGTTGCACCCGGTCGCCCGCGGCGGTGCGGAGGGTCCAGGCCAGTTGCCTGCCGTCCGGTGAGATCGCCACGGCGCCGAAATGGTGGACGCTACCCAGGCGCTCGAGTACCCGGGCGATGCGTGCGCGTTCGGGAGTTGTCGCGGTTGTCGTCGCGGCGCCGGCGGCGCTGCAGGCCAGGCAGAGCGTGAGGGTGATTGCGCACAGCGCGATGGAGCGGTGGGTGGATGTCATGGCGTGCAAGCTTGCGAAAAACCCGTCGAAGCTAGCACGCATGCAGGCGCGGGGCACGTGCCATGCGTTGGCCGGGGCCTCGCGCGGCCCGGAGGGCGGGGAACTGCGAATAGGCTGCCGGCGAGCCGCAAACCCTTGCGTGTGCGCGGATTTTCGCGGTCCGGCCCGCCTACGCGCGGACGATCCGTCCCCGGGCAGGTTGCCGCAACCGGCAACCCGTCGCGGCGTGCCCTGCGCCGGGTGTCGTATCATGGGCATTGCCGGTTCGTTACAGACAAGTCATGGACACCAGACACTCGTCATCCAGCCCGCGACCCTCGCAGGCGACTCCGATTGCCAGCGACGGCGACGAGCAGACATTCTGCTCCACCTGCGCCTTCTCCAGCGCATGCATGGCCGCGGGCTACGGAAAAAGCGACCTGCAGGAACTGCATTGCCTGGTCGAGCATACCGGCCTGTATGCCGCCGGCGACCACGTGTTCCGTACCGGCGACGCGTTCCGCGCCATCTACGCCGTGCGTTCGGGCATGGTCAAGACGGCCCTGGTCGATGCCGACGGCAACGAGCAGGTGCTGGGCTTCTACCTGCCCGGCGAGGTGGTGGGCCTGAACGCCATCTACCCCGAGCATTACCCCTGCGATGCGGTGGCGCTGGAGCCCACCGAATTCTGCCGCTTCTCGTTCCCGGCCATGAGCGCCCTGGCCGCGCGCATCCCCAGCGTACAGCAGCACCTGTTCCGCATGCTCAGCAAGGAGCTGGGCATGGCCTCGCTGCTGGCCGGCGACCACAGTGCCGACGAGCGCATGGCGGCCTTCCTGGTCGACCTGGGCGAGCGTTACGCGTTGCGCGGCATGTCGGCCACGCAGTTCCGCCTGAGCATGTCGCGCGCGGACATCGCCAATTATCTGCGCCTGGCGGCCGAGACGGTCAGCCGCGTGCTGGGACGCTTCCGCGAGCAGGGGTTGCTCAACATCAACGGCCGCCAGGTCGAGATCCTGGACCTGGAGGCCATGCGCGAGCGCGCCCGCTGCGTGCTCAACCGCTGACCGTGACCGTCAGGCGGGTGCCGCGGGGCTGACCTGGATCAGGACGCGGCGCGGGGCCCGGCGGCATCATGGCGTTTGTTTTGCACGGATGGTACGCATGTCGGTGACGACGCAGACCAACGAGATTTCCGCCGGACTGCCGCGCCTGCTGGCGGCGGCGCCGCATCGGCCGCTGTTCCTGGCCGGCGTGGTGGCCGTGCTGCTGACCGTGTTGTGGTGGACGCTGGAACTGGCCTCGCTGCGTTTCGGCTGGGCGGCCTGGCCGCAGCCGGCGATTCCGCCAGGCTGGGCGCATGCCATGGCCATCCAGTACGGCCTGTTTCCGCTGTTCATGTTCGGCTTCCTGATGACCACCTTCCCGCGCTGGATGGACGGCCCGACCGTGCCGCCGTTGCGCTACCTGCCCGTGGCCGGCTGCGTGCTGGGCGGCTACGTGCTGGCCAATGTGGGTTACCTCGGCCTGCCGGGCCTGTCGAAGGCCGGCTTCGTGCTGATGCTGGCCGGTTACCTCATCGGCGTGTCGACCCTGGCCGGGGTTCTGGCTCGCGCGGAAAACCGCAACAAGCATGGCTGGTCGGCGCTGGCCGCGTTCTGCGTCGGCACCCTGGGCCTGGCGGTGTTCGTGGCCTGGTGGTTCGGCGGGCTGCCGGCCACCTGGGGCTGGTTTGCGGTCAAGCTGGGCACTTATTGCTTCCTGTTGCCGATCTACGTGACGGTATGCCATCGCATGCTGCCGTTCTTTACCCGCAACATCATCCAGCGCGGCGGCGGCCAATACGCGATGTGGCGTCCGAACTGGAGCCTGCCGGTGATATGGCTGCTGCTGGTGACGCATTTCGTGCTGGAGTGGCAGGGCCTGCTCGCCTGGCGCTGGCTGGCCGACGTGCCGCTGGCGCTGGTGTTCGCCGTGCACGCGCTGAAATGGCAGCCGTGGCGGGCCATGCGGCCGGGCCTGCTGGCGGTGCTGCACCTGGCCTTCGCCTGGCTGCCGATCGCCTTCTTCCTGTTTTCGGTGCAGGACATCGTGCTGGCCACGGGCGGCGGCTACGTGCTCGG
>CAZMMO010000178.1:0-4829 GCA_964567365.1 uncultured Rhodanobacteraceae bacterium
GGCCGGTGCCAGGCGCTCCACGGCCTGCCGCTGCGAATGGGTGAGCATGCCGGCCAGCGACGTGGCGCATTGCTCCAAGGCAACACGCCCAGGCCCCGTACCTCAATTGTAGGAGCGCACCCGGGCGCGACAGCATCAGCGTTTCATGAGCCTTACGCCGGTCGCGCCCAGGTGCGCTCCTACAGAATTGGGCGTGGCGGGTTGGGGGGAAGTCGTTACCGGCGGTGCCGGGGTCGGTGTGTGGGCGTGGCGCTCCACGGGTCGTCTGGCCAGGGGTGTTTGGGGTAGCGGCCCTGAAGTTCTTTTTTGACTTCCGGATAGGTGCGTTCCCAGAAGCTGCCGAGGTCGCGCGTGACCTGGATCGGCCGGCGTGCCGGCGACAGCAGATGCAGCGTGACCGGGACGCGGCCGTCAGCCACGCGCGGGGTTTCGGCCAGGCCGAACAGCTCCTGCAGCTTGACCGCCAGCACCGGCGGGTCGTCCGCGCCGTAGTCGAGCTTCAGCGTGCGTCCGCTGGGCACTTCCAGCGCGGCCGGTGCCAGGCGCTCCACGGCCTGCCGCTGCGAATGGGTGAGCATGCCGGCCAGGGCCTGCGAAAGCTGCGCGGGCGAAAGGTCGTCCAGCCGCCGCAGGCCGGCCAGATACGGCGCCAGCCAGGCATCGATGCCGGCCAGCAGCGCGGCGTCGTCCATGGCCGGCAACTCCAGCGACGGCTGCCACCGACGCACCGCCTCGACGCGTTGGCGCCAGCCGCGTGCCGCGTCGCTCCAGGGCAGCACGTCCAGGCCGCGTGCCCGCACATGCGCAAGCAAGGCCGGCACGGCATCTTCCGCGCGCACCGGCACGCGCCGGCGCTCGATCACCAGGGCGTCGAAGCAGCGCTCCTCGAAGGCATCGACCGCTTCGCGCCCGGCATCCCAGGCTACCCGGCGCCGCTGCCGGAAACGCCCGGCAAAATCGCGTTCCAGACGCTCCGGATCGAACGGCGCCGCGACCAGGATGCGGCTGTCGCGTGCGTCCAGGAACAAGTCGCTCACCACCAGCCACGGCTCGCCGTACAGGGCGCTGTCCTCGTCGAGCCGTGCGCCGCGCCCGTTGGCGAGCCGATAGCGCAGCGGCTGATCTCCGTCGCGCCTGGCCACGCGGTCGGGGAAGGCGGGCAGGAGCAGGTTGCCGAGAGTCAGCGCATCGGGCACGCCGCTGGCGGCGGTGCGCGTTCCCAGGCGTTTGCGCCAGCCGCGCGCAATCTGTTCGAGGGCGGCCAGTGCCGCCGCATCCGCACCGGCGCGCCGGGCCGCGACCGCGCCGCCATCGCGCCAGGCGTGCAGGGCGGCGATGCGTGGGCCGAGGGCGTCGTCACGGCCTGCGGTGGCGCGCAGTGGCGAACGCGACTCCAGCACCGCCAGCAGGTCGGCCACCAGGGCGCGTTGCGCCGGTTCGGCACGCAGGGCGGCGGCGGCCAGGCGCGGGCTGGTGCCGAGCGTGAGCATGTCGCGGCCGAACCGGGTGATGCGCCGGTCGGCATCGAGCGCCCCCAGGCGTTCCAGCAGATCGCGCGCCTGCGCCAGCGCGCCGGGCGGCGGCGCATCCAGCCAGGGCAGGTCGGCATGGCCCCAGGCCGCCAGTTCCAGCGCCAGACCGGACAATTCCACCTGCGCGATTTCCGGCGTGCGCGCGCTTTCCAGACGTCGGCTTTCGGGCCACAGGCGCAACGCCGTGCCCGGAGCCACGCGGCCGGCGCGACCGGCACGCTGGTCGGCCGAAGCCTGCGCGATGTGCACCGTCTCCAGGCGCGTGAAGCCGCTGGTCGGGTCGAAGCGCGGCTCGCGCGCCAGCCCGGAGTCCACCACCGCGCGCACGCCCGGCAGGGTGACGCTGGACTCGGCCACGTTGGTGGCCAGGATGACGCGGCGCGTCCCGTCCTGCGCCGGAGCCAGGGCGGCGCGCTGGGCCTCGAGCGGCAGGCTGCCGTGCAAGGGCAGGACCTCGATCCCGTCCGGCAGATCGTGCAGCCGGTGCCGGACACGGCCGATCTCGCGCCGGCCGGGCAGGAACGCCAGCACGTCGCCCGCCTGCGTATCGGCCAGGGCCTGGCGCACGCCGCGGCTCACCTGCGCCTCCATGTCTTCCCGCTGCCGCGCCGTCAAATGCGTGATGACCACCGGGAAACTGCGCCCGGGACTGCTGATGCGCGGCGCGTCCAGCCATGCGGCGATGCGCTCGCCGTCGAGCGTGGCCGACATCACCAGCAGGCGCAGGTCCTCGCGCAGGCCGTGCTGGACATCCAGCGCCAGTGCGGCGCCCAGATCCGCGGCCAGGTGACGTTCGTGGAATTCGTCGAAGATGACCAGGCCGGCATCCGCCAGTTCGGGATCGCCCTGCAGGCGCCGCGTGAGGATGCCCTCGGTCAGCACCTCGATGCGCGTGGCCGCCGACACGCGCGACTCGAAGCGGATGCGATACCCCACCGTCTGCCCGACATCCTCGCCCAGCTGCCGCGCCATGAACGTCGCCGCCGCCCGCGCCGCCAGGCGGCGCGGTTCCAGCATCAGGATGCGGCGCCCGGCCAGCCACGGCGCATCGAGGAGGGCCAGCGGCACCTGCGTGGTCTTGCCGGCGCCCGGCGGCGCCTCCAGCACCAGGCGCGTGCGCGCCGCGAGCGTTTCGCGCACGGCGGGCAGTACCTCGGCAATGGGAAAATCGTTGTTCGCCATCGCGCCATTGTAAAAGTCTCCGGCGCCCCGTCCGTGCCGGTGTACGAGCGGTCAACGGCAGTCGAGCCCGCGCCGGTATCCGGCCGCCGGACAAACGATCCGTCGGCTCAGCCCGACAGCGTCACTCCGGCGTCTGGCAACGCGGGCACAAAAACAGCGGTCGGGAGTTGAAACCGACCTTGACGATCGGCGTGCCGCAGCGCTCGCACGGCTCACCGGCGCGCTTGAACACGCGAAAGTGGAACCGCCCGCCCTCGTGGATCCGATCGCCGGCGTGCCGGCCCGGCCGGGCCTCGACGCCGCGCGTGGCGTAGCTCGAACGCGCGATGGCAAGGCATTGCCCGGCCAGCACCGCGAGCTGCGCCGCGTCGAGGTCGCACGGACGCCGCGTGGGATGCAGGCGCGAGGCAAACAGGATCTCGGCGCGCAAATAGTTGCCCAGCCCGGCCAGAAAACCCTGGTCGAGCAGCAACCCGCCCAGGGCCCGCCGGCAAAACGCCGCCGAACGCAAGCGTGCGGCGACAGCCTCGGCATCCAGCGCCGGATCGAGCACGTCGGGCCCGAGCCCGGCCAGGAACGGGTGGGAGGCGATGGCGTCGCTGCGCCACATTTCGACGGCGGATGCCGAATACAGCAAGGCCGCCTGGTGCGCGGTTTCCAGCGCCACGCGCAGGCTGCGCCGGGTCGCGGGCCTCGTGCCGGCCGGCACCACCTTCCACACGCCGTACAGCTGGTTGTGCGAATACATCGTCCAGCCGTTGTCGAAGGCCGTCAAAAGTGCCTTGCCGCGCGCCGTGATCGACACGATGGTGTGCCCGCGCAATCGGCGCTCGAACGGTTTGAGCTCGGCAAAGGCAAACGTCACGCGCTGCAGCGGTTCATTCAATACCGCCGCGGCCAGACGGTCGGCGGTGCGATGGATTTCCGGACCTTCGGGCATGGGATGACCTGTGCGGACAAGCGACGGGTGGCCGCCGCGCGGCCGGTACCTCGACCGCCACGAGTGCGGCGCCGTACGCCAGTGTAGCGACCGGAAGCCAGCGGCAGCTGCGCCAGATCAAATCCCCACGCCGACCGTTGCCGCGCCGGCGTCGCCCCCGTCACACGGCCTTGCGCGATCGGCATGCTGATACACTGGACCGCCCGCCGGCGCGCCCTGCGTGCGGCCGACCGCATTCCACATGGGTTCCCTCACCCCATTGCCAAAAAGGATGCCGATGAACCGTCCCGTCCTCTTCGCATCACCGCGCGCGCATGCATTGGCGTGGCTGGTGGCGCTGCATATCGCCATCGTGATCGCCAGCAATTACCTGGTGCAAATCCCGATCACGATTTTCGGGCTGACCAGCACATGGGGCGCGTTCAGTTTTCCGCTGATTTTCCTGGCCACCGACCTCACCGTGCGTCTGATCGGCAAGCACGCGGCGCGCCGCGTCGTCGGCCGCGCCATGATCCCGGCACTGGTGGCCTCCTACATCGTGGGCGTGGTGTTCCATGCCGGGCACCTCAACGGCTGGGAGTCGCTGGCACGGTTCAACGTGCTGATGTTCCGCGTCGCCTTCGCCAGCTATGCGGCCTATGTGCTGGGCCAGTTGATGGACGTGCAGGTGTTCGACCGCGTGCGCCGCGCCACGCCGCGCTGGTGGCCGGCACCGACCCTGTCGGCCATCTTCGGCCAGGCGCTGGACACGGCCACGTTTTTCTCCATCGCCTTCGCCGGCAGCACCAACGCATTCATGGCCACCCACTGGGTCGAGATCGCCCTGGTCGACTACGCCATCAAGCTCGCCGCCAGCGTGGCGCTGTTCGTGCCGGTCTACGGCGCGCTGCTGGCCGGCATCACGCGCTTCATGAGTCGCCCCCTGCAGGACCCAGGCCGCGCCCCGCTGCTGCAGGGGGCCCCGAACCGCCTTTCGTAAAATGCGAACCGCAGGAGCCGTGACCGCCAACGGCCTCACACAAAAGACGCCGCGCGACGTGCCCCCGCACCGCCTACCCACGCGCCGCGCGTCCGGCTACCATGTCCGGTCTCAAGCGGCGGGCCTATAGCTCAATTGGTTAGAGCAGCGGACTCATAATCCGTTGGTTCCAGGTTCAAGTCCTGGTGGGCCCACC
>CAZMMO010000179.1:0-4813 GCA_964567365.1 uncultured Rhodanobacteraceae bacterium
CCATGCCGAAACCGTGCCGTTCGGGTCTTCCTGCACGCCCGGCAGACCCCGCGTCGACAATCCGCCCGTCCACCCGTGCCGGCGGCACGAACCGTTCCACGCGCGCTTCGGCTCACGAACCGGTACCGGAACCTTTGGGCCCGGCCCCGCTGTTCCAGCACGTCTCCACCCACGACGTCCCCGCCGACAGCCGCCTCGACTACTGGCGCAAGCAATTTCCCGCCACACGCCTCGAACGATCAAGGCCGACCGGCCACGGGAATTTCCACGGCGACATCGTCAGCACCAGTCCCTGGCAGGACGTACTGTTCGCGGACCTGGACAGCGACCCGGTCACCAGCCACTTCGGCACCAGCGAAAACGGCGTCGTCCTGCTCGGATGCGTCCGCTCCGGCGTCGTCCACATCCGCCACGGCCGCGACGCGACGCTTCCGGTCGACGAGAACACCGGGCTGCTGCTGTTCGACTGCGACCGCCCGTTCACCACCCTGTCGCAGCGCTGCACCATGACCTACCTGGCGCTGCCGCGGAACCTCGTGGCCCAGGCACTGGGGTGCGAACCCGTGTCGGCCCGCGAAGCGGTACGGGTCATGCCGGCCAGCACGCTCGCCTCGGGATATCTGCGCCACCTGCGCCAACTGGCGGCCAGCGCACGCGCACTCGACGGTGAAAAGGCGACCCACGCACTGCACACGGCACGCAGCCTGGCCATGACCCTGCTGGCAAACCACAAGCCGCACTGGCGGTCGTTGCCGGGCGATTTCGACGACGCGCTGCTTGCTGCGGCCAAACACCTGCTCACCCTGCACGCAAGCAATCCGAAACTGACCGCCGGCCGCCTGGCCCACATGCTCGGCTGCTCGCGCGCGCACCTGTACCGCCTGTTCGAGCGCGCGGGCGCCACCATCGCCGGCGAACTGCTTCACGTGCGCATGCACCGGGCGCGCGCCCTGCTGCAGTCGAACCCCCGCGAACCCATCGGCAGCATCGCCTGGCACTGCGGCTACACCGACTTCTCCGCTTTCGGCAAAGCCTTCCGCCGCCACTTCGACATGACGCCGACCGATTGCCGCCAGTTGGCCGCGGATTCCGCGTAACCCCGCAAACCCGCCCAAACCAACCCACCAGCGGGTAGGGCGGACACTGCCCGCCGACACGACCTCGAACGGCGGGCGGTGCCCGCCTTACCTGGCCGAGGGCAATCAGCCGGCCCAGGCCGCCTCTGCGGCCTCCAGAGACGATCTGACTAACGCTCTCCACATCGAATCTCGCATGATTGCCACGAGACCAGTTCCGCGACCATCACGGTCGCGGTGCCATTTTCGTTCGCATGAATTTCGTGACCCGTACGGGTCACGATGCAAGGGGTCCGCCGTGAACCGCATCTATCGTCTGATATGGAACCGCGCGCTCCAGGTGGTGCAGGTGGCATCGGAGCATGCCGCCCCGCGTACCAGCAACGGTCGCGCGACGTGTAGACAACCACGCCATACGCGCCTGGCCATTGCCATCGCGGCGTTGTTGGCCATGGCAACCACAGGAGTGCCCGCAACGGCCAAGGCCTCGGTTTGTGACTTCACTACGGCAACCTGTACTCCAGACGGAGGCCCTGGCGGCGGCCCGCTGGGTGGCGCGGGCGGCACACCCGCCAACCCGAACGGTGCCGACGCAGGCGGGAGCGGCAGCGCGGGCGGCGGTGGCGCAGCGGGCGGTCAAGGCGGTGCCGGCCAAGGCGGTGGCAGTGGTGGCGCGGGCGGGGCCCCTGGGCTCACGGCCACCGGAGGCAACATATCCGCTACAGCCAGCGGTACCAACGGCAGTGCTGGAACCGATTCGTCCTCCTACGGCGGCGGGGGCGGTGGCGCCGGGGGCGATGGCGTGCATGTCACTGGTGCAGGGAGCGTTTCCGTTGCCAACGGCGTCGGTATCCACGGCGGAACCGGCGGCAACGGCGGCAAGGGCATAACCGCCCAGTATTACGGCATAGGTGGCGGTGCGGGTGGAGATGGCGGACTCGGTGTCTGGCTTGCCAGTGGGACCCTGACCAACGACGGCGCGATAACGGGCGGCAACGGCGGAAAAGGCGGCGCCTCCCTCAAGTCCGCGCCCGGCTACTCCGGCGGTTTCGGCGGTAGCGGTGGGGCAGGCGTGTACATGGGCAGCGGCACGCTGACCAACCGGGGGAGCATCCGGGGCGGCAACGGCGGCCACGCATCCAGTTACGTCAACCCTGACTACAGCGCGACTGGCGGGGCGGGGGTGTTCTTCCACGGACAAGCCACCATAACGAACAGGGGAACGATTGCCGGTGGCAACGGCTATGGCAGCTATCACTCCTACGGAGGCGCCGGTGTGGCAATGCTTGGCGGAGGCAAGCTCGAAAACTCGGGTGCCATCACTGGTGGCAACGATGCGCCGGGATCGGGCAACTATGGGACCTCATCCCCTTACGGAGCGGCTGGCGTGATATTGCTTGGTGGAGCCGAGTTGACAAATTCGGGCACCATTACCGGTGGCGAAGGGGGAACAGTGGGCGGCCGCTTGTCGGGGATCGGGGTCATAGCCACAGCCAACAGTACCATCCGCAACAGTGGGGCAATCCAGGGCGGCAAGACGAGTTACGGTTACGGCGACGCCGTCGACCTCTACGGTGGCGGCAGCACCCTCGTTTTGGAAGCCGGCTACAGCTTCCGCGGCAGCATCGTCAGTCTCGACGGATCAACCAACGGCGGCGACACGCTTGCGCTCGGCGGCGACGCGAATCCCGCCCAACCCTTTGACCTGTCGACGGTCATTCCTTATTCCACGGAGGTCCGTCCACCACGTACAGCGTCGCCACACTATGTGGGCTTCACGAAGTTCAAAAAAGCCGGCAACAGCACGTGGACCGTGACTGGCCATACCACGGCGACCGGCCCGTGGACGGTCGCGGCCGGTACGCTGATGCTGGGCAGCGCAACGGATCCTGCGAGCATTCCCGGCGACATGACGGTCGCCAGTGGCGCTACGCTTGCCGGATACGGCAGCGTCGGTTCGACAGGCGAAAGCCCGATGACCACGAACGTCAGTGGCACGCTGGCGCCAGGCGGCAGCACCGCCATCGGTACCCTCACATTCAATGGCAACCTGACCCTGGACCCAGGTAGCTCGCTGAGCATCGACCTGGGCGCACCAGCCAGCACCGATCCGCTCACCACGGCGGGCACCAGCGATCACATCGACGTTGCCGGAACCCTGACTCTACACGGTGGCTCGACACTGAATCTTGCCCAGACTGACGGCGCAGGGCCGGGGCTATACAACTTCGCAAGCTACGGCACGCTTGTCATGACGGGATGCTCGTTCGGTGACGGCACCGCATGCCTGACACCGGGCACCTTGCCAAGCGGCACGCAAGCATCCGACTTCGCCATCGTCAACGACAGCCAGGACAAGCAGATCAACCTGTACAACCTGCTCGGCATGACGCTCGACATCTGGGCACCCGACGGCGCCACCACCCCGGGTGGCGACGGCACCTGGTCCGCCACTTCGGCGACCTGGACCGATACGGCCGGCGACGGGCCTTTCGCCATGCAACCGCAACCGGGCTTTGCCATCTTCCAAGGAACACCAGGCAAGGTGACGGTGGCTACCAGCACCAACCCGACCAGTGTGAGTGTGACCGGGATCCAATTCGCCGTGGACGGCTACACACTCGAAGGCAGTACGATAGCCCTGGTGCCAGATACCAGCGGCAACACCCCCGTGATCCGCGTCGGCGACGGCAGCACGGCCAGCTCCGGCATGAGCGCCACCATCAGTGCACCGCTGAGCGCCAACGACGGTTTTGCCAAGACCGGCGCCGGCACCCTGATATTGGCCCGGACGCAAACGTCACTGCAGGCCATGGGCAATATCGCAGTCGAGGCAGGTACCCTGCAGATCGGCAATGGCAACGATCAAGCCATGACGCTCTTGCTCGACCCCGTGGCCATGTCGAGCGGTACCGTACTGACGTTGGATGACGGCGGCATCGTCAACATCTTCAACAACGCCTCTGCCGCCGTTTCCGGTGACGGTTTCACGATCAACGCCAGCAGCGGCGGTTCTGGTTTTAGCGCCATTTCCAATTGGAGTGGTGGTGCCATCCAAGGTACCGGATTCACGGTGAACCTGGACGGCAACGTGAGCGTTGCTGCTTCCCTCTCTCAATCTGAAGGAGGAGACGCCATCAGCGGATCCAACTTCCACGTTGTCAACGACACGGCCAAAGGCAGTGGCTCACTCCCGATCTTTGGCCAGACTCCTTATGGCATCTGGGGTGGTTCCGGGAGTGACAAATACAGCAGCAGTAGCACGCTCGACGGCGGCGCTGGTATTTCCGGTTCCGGGTTCAGCGTGGACAACTCCGGCGGCATCTACGCCGGCTCGGGTAGCTACACGGCGACCGGCGGCAACGGCGGCGCAGGCATCTACGGCTCGAACTTCGGTGTCACCAGCAGCGGCTACATCGACGGTGGCACGGGGGGCGACACCAAGACCGGTACCGGCGGCATGGGTGGTCTGGGTGTCGGCGGGACGGACTTCACGCTGATCAACAGTGGCACCATCACCGCTGGCACCGGCGGCGCGGCACAGGGCGGCACCCCCGGTGCCGGCGGTGCCGGTGTCGGCGGCTCGGGTTTCACGCTGACCAACACCGGCACCATTGCCGGCGGCTCGGGCGGTGCGAGCAATCAAGATGGCATAGGAGGCGCCGGCGGCGTCGGCGCGGTTTCCACCGGCAATGCCTCGATCACCAATGCCGGCAGCATCGCCGGCGGTCTGTCTG
>CAZMMO010000180.1:0-4796 GCA_964567365.1 uncultured Rhodanobacteraceae bacterium
GCAACAGGGCGGCGGTCTTGGCGCCGACGCCGGGCACGCCGGGGATGTTGTCCACACTGTCGCCGCACAGGGCCAGGTAGTCGGCAACCTGCGGCGGATGCACGCCGAGTTTTTCGTGCACCCCGGCCGGTCCCCAGCGCTGGCCGCGGGCAAAGTCCCATTGCTCGTCGTGTTCGCCCAGCAGTTGGCCGAAATCCTTGTCCGCGGAGACGATGACACTGCGGAAGCCTTGCGCACGCGCCATCCACAGGGCGCTGCCGATCAGGTCGTCGGCCTCGAACTGGTCGTCGATGAGGGTGGCGATACCCATGGCCTGCGTGATCGCGCGGCATTGCTCGAACTGGTATTCCAGCTCGGGCGGCGGCAACTCGCGGTTGGCCTTGTAGGGGGCATAGATGGCGTTGCGGAACGAGGTGGTCAGTGAGCCGTCGAAGCCGACCATGATGTATTCGGGGGCGGTGCGTTCGAGCAGGTCGCACAGGAAACGGACGAATCCGTGCACGGCGTTGACCGGCCTGCCGTCCGCGTCCACGAAGTCGGCGGGCATGGAGTGCCAGGCGCGGAAGACGTACAGGCTTCCGTCGACCAGGAACAGCGTGGATTGTCGGCCTGCTACGGCTCCCATGTGCTGACCAGGTCCTCCAGTGGCGGGCGCTCGCGGTCCGGGACCTCGCGCCTGGGTGTGCCGATGTGCACGAAGCTGATGATGCGCTCGTGTGCGGACAGGCCGAACACGCCGGCCGCGTCGCGATCGTAGGCGGCCCATCCGGTCAGCCATTGGGCGCCGAAGCCCAGCGCCTGCGCGCCCAGCAGCAGGTTGTAGGCGACGCAGCCGGCGGACAGCAGCTGTTCCTGTTCGGGAATGCGGCTTTCCGGGTCGATGCGCGCCACCACGGCGATCACCAGCGGGGCAAAGGTATAGCGCTGCTGCTCCTTCAGGCGCTTGGCCTCGGGCAGGTCGGGATTTTTCTGCACGGCCATCGCGGCCAGGCGCCGGCCCAGTTCCCGCTTGGCCTCGCCGCGCAGCACGATCAGCCGCCAGGGCGTCAGCTTGCCGTGGTCCGGGACGCGGGTGGCCGCGCGCAGCAGGCGCTGCAGCGTGGCGTCGTCGGGGGCCGGCTCGCCCAGCTGGCGCGAAGGGATGGAATGGCGGTGGTTGATGAAGTGCAGGGGATCGCTCATGAAGGGCTCAGGCCACGGTGTCGGGGACCAGCCGGAAGGCGCCGGGAAGCAGCGCCCCGGCGGTGGTGTGCAAGGTGTCCTCGTGCAGGTTGCCGAGGATGACCTCCAGTTCGCTCCCGCCCAGTTCGTGCATCAACTGGCGGCAGCTGCCGCAGGGGCTGATGGGGCCGTCGGTGTTGCCGACGATGGCGATGTGCGTGAACTCGCCGGGCTTGCAGCCCGCGGCGATGGCCGCACACAGGGCGGTCCGCTCGGCGCAGGTGGTCAGGCCGTAGGAGGCGTTTTCCACGTTGCAGCCGGTGAACACGCGGCCGTCGCAGGTACGTACGGCTGCACCCACCTGGAAACGGGAGTAGGGTGCGTAGGCATGCGAGCGGGCGCCGCGCGCCTGTTCCAGCAACTCATTGGTCGACGTCATGCAGGCTCCTTCCACGGCACATGCTTGCCGAAGGTGGGCCAGCCAGTGTATAGCAGAACGTCGTGACGGGAGGAGAGAAAGGACCTATGGCGATTCGTGTTGTCGCATTGCGTGAAACGGCCGCGGGCGAGCGCCGCGTGGCGATCACCCCGGAAGTGGCGGGCAAGCTGCATGCGCAGGGCCTGCATATATGGCTGGAGCATGACGCCGGCGCGGCCGCGGGATTTCCCGATGCGGCCTACGCCGAGGCCACGCTGGCCACCGCGGACGAGGTGTTGTCCGGCGCCGACCTGTTGTGCTGTGTGCAGCCGCCCGCTGCCGATGTGCTTGCGCGATTGCCCGCAGGTGCGACGGTGGTGGGGCAGCTGCGACCGCACGGCGCGCACGAACGCATTGCCGCGATGGCGGCGCGCCGGCTTGCCGCGCATGCGCTGGAGTTGTTGCCGCGCACCACCCGCGCACAGGCCATGGACGTGCTCAGTTCGCAGGCGGCCGTGGCGGGCTACCGGGCCATGCTGCTGGCCGCGGTTTCCTGTCCGCGGCTGTTTCCCATGCTTACCACCGCCGCCGGCACCTTGCGCCCCTCGCGGGTGCTGGTGATCGGCGCCGGCGTCGCGGGCCTGCAGGCCATCGCCACCGCGCGTCGCCTCGGCGCGCAGGTCGAGGGGTACGACGTGCGCCCGGAAACGCGCGAGCAGGTCCAGTCGCTGGGAGCGAAATTCCTCGACCTGGGCGTCAGCGCCGCCGGCAGCGGCGGCTATGCGCGCGAGCTGTCCGCGGACGAGCGCGCGGCACAGCAGCAGGCGCTGGCCGATCATCTGCGCAAGGTGGACGTGGTAGTGACCACGGCGGCCGTGCCCGGCCGTCCGGCCCCGAAAATCGTGTCCGCGTCCATGGTCGATGGCATGAAACCGGGAGCGCTGATCGTGGACATGGCCGCCGAGGGCGGCGGCAACTGCGAGTTGACCCGCGCGGGCGAGACGGTCGAGCATGCCGGCCGGCACATCCTCGGCCCGCTCAACTTGGCCGCGGGTGCACCCTTCCACGCCTCGGAAATGTACGCGCGCAACGTGCAGCATTTCGTCGAGCTGATGGTCGCCGATGGCGAGTGGAAAAGTGACCTGGACGACGAACTGGTGACCGCCACCTGCCTGACCCGGGACGGGGAGATACGCTTCGAGGGTTGAGCGCGGCAGATGCCCGCATTTTGCATCACGCTGTTCGTGGTTCGATACGCGAAAGGCATCCCGTGCTGAGCCTGTCGAAGCATCACCACGAACGGGATAAGGTGTCGAACCACGGACGGGAAGCGTGTCGATGTCAACAAGATCGACAGGATGCCGTTCGCGCCCTGAGGTATCGAAGAGCGTGCCTCAGTGCTTCCGGGTGCCGTCCGGGTGGGGCAGGTCTCCCTTGGCGCCGTTCTCGATCCATTGCTTGCGTTGCGTGGGGCTGAGCCGGTGCCACTGGCTGCGCAGTTTTTGCTGTTGCTGCGGCGGCAGTTGCTTGAAGCGCTCGTAGGCCTGGTGCAGTTTTTGCCGCTGGCCGGGTGTCAGATGGTGGTAGATGCGGCGGTTTTCCCGCGCACGCCGGCGTTCGGCGGGCGTCATCCGTTGCCAGTGCTGGATGCGCTCGCGGATCTGCTGCTGCCGTTGCGGCGGCAGGTGCTCCCAGCGGCGCGCCTTGTCCACGATCCGGTGCTGGTCGTGCGGAGACATGTTGTCCCAGTCCGGGCGCAGTGGCGAGAGCAGGCTGCGTGTCCCGTTGTCGAGGGTGCCCCAGGATATGCGCGAGCGTGGCTGATGGCCGTGCGATGGCGGTGCCGATTGCGCATGGGTCTGGGTCTGGGCGTATACCGGCGCGACCAGTGTGACGGCCAGTCCGGCCAGGAAAATGGCGGTCGGGGTTCGCATCGGTTCAGTGTCCGGAACGGGGCTTGGCCGCCGGTTGATTGGCCAGCCAGGCGTAGAAGTCCAGATTCTGGTACAGGGCCGGATCGGTCTGGCTGGCGTCCGGCGGCAGGGCTTCCGAGGACGCGGCCGCGCCGGCGGAGAGGATCGCCGGGGTTGCCACGGGTGGGGAATGGCGCAGCGGTTGCCAGATGCCCACGACCGCCAGCAGGGCGACGGCGAAGGCGCCCGTGGGGACCATCCAGCGCATGGCGGGATGTTGCGCGGGGCGGGCGTCGAGGGCCTGCCGGCGGATGGCGCGCAGGCGCGTGGCGGTGGCCGGGTCCACGCGTGGTCCGGCGCGGCGGTACAGCTCGCGGGCGCGGGATGCGAGGTCGGTTGTCGGCGTGTGGTTCATCGCCAGTCCTCCAGTTGCTCACGCAGTGCGTGCATGGCACGCGACAGATGGGTTTTCACGCTGCCTTCGGAACAGCCCATGGCCGCGGCGGTATCGGCCACGTTCAGGTCTTCGAGCACGCGCAGCATGAAGGCTTCGCGTTGTCGTGTGGGCAGTCCTTGCACGGCCTGGTGCAGGTCGGCCATGGCCTGCCGGTCTTCGAGCCGGTCCTGGGGGCCGGGGTCGTGGCTGGCCGGTTCCCAGGCCGGCATGTCGCCGCCGTGGCCATCGGAACCGCCGCCCAGCCAGCCGATTACCACCGAGCGCACCTTGCGCCGGCGCTGCAGGTCGACGATGCGCCGGCGCAGGATGGACCAGAACAACGGCGCCCATTCCGTGGCCGGCTTGTTGCGGTAGTGCTTGACCAGCCGCAGCATGGCATCCTGCACGGCGTCCATGGCCTCCTCGTTGTCGTGGAGGGCAAACCGCGCCATGCGCCAGGCGCGCTGCTCCACCTGCGCCAGGAACGCATCCAGGCTGGCCGGCACGTCCTGCGCATCGGCCAGCAGGTCCGCGTCCAGTGCCGGCGCGGCGCTGTTCACGGGCTGGTTCCCTGTGGGGCGGTCATTGCGGGACTCCATGAACGTTTCTGCTCCCGATAACGCGGTGGTGGGAAGGCGGTTGACACGGGGCCGGTGGACGGCCGTCCACGTTATCGTAGCGGACAGGGTGCCTGATCTCCGCTCATGGCCCACGGGCGCCTGTCGTAGGAGCCTGCCCTGTACGCGGCCGGTTTTGCGGCGGGTCCGGTCTGCCCGACGGGGAGGGACGCCGCCGCGGCGTTGCGCTATCGTAACGGCATTCCGTTGCGGAGGGCAGCCATGATCGGCGGTTTTGTGGCGTTGTACAT
>CAZMMO010000181.1:0-4764 GCA_964567365.1 uncultured Rhodanobacteraceae bacterium
GACAAGAGCGAGCATGCGCTGCTGATGGAGTTGCCGTCCTACCGCCTGCCCAAGCCGCGCGACATCGCCCTGGGCCTGTACGAGCGCGGCGGCATTTTCATGAAGCGCCTGACCGGCGTGATCCTGGCCCTGACGGTGCTGATGTGGGCGCTGTCGAGCTTTCCCGCGCCGCCGGCGGGCGCCACCGGGCCGGCCATCGACTACAGCATCGCCGGGTACCTGGGCCGCGGCTTCTCGTACCTGTTCGCGCCGATCGGTTTCAACTGGCAGATGAGCCTGGCCCTGGTGCCGGCCTTCGCCGCGCGCGAGACCGCGGTGGCGGCGCTGGCCACGGTGTATGCCGTCGGTGGCGATGCCGGCCTGCTGGGGTCGGCGCTGGCCACGCACATCAGCTTGCCGACGGCGCTGTCGTTCCTGGTGTGGTTTGCCTATGCGCCGCAGTGCATGTCCACGCTGGCCATCATCAAGCGCGAAACCGATTCGTGGCGCATCGTGTTCATTTCCTTTGCCTATCAGTTCGTGATGGCCTACGCGGCGTCCCTGGTCGTCTACCAACTGGCGAGTGCCTTGCTATGAGTGCCGGCCTCATCATCCAGTACGTGGTCGTGGGCCTGGCCGTGCTGGCGTGCACGTGGATCGCCCTGCGCAAGCTGCTGCCCAACCTGACCAACCGCTGGCTGGCCGCGGCGTCCATCCACTTCGGACGCAAGCGCGATTCGCGCCTGGCGCAAAGCCTCAGCCGCCACCTGCAGCCGAAGCAGGCCACCTCGCACAGTTGCGCCGACGGTTGCGCCACCTGCAACGCCTGTGGCCCGAAGCGGCCGGCGGCGGCGCAATGGGATGGGCCCGTCGACGAGGAAAAAACCGTGCCGCTGCATTTCATGCCCCTGCCGGACCGCGACACGCGGTATTCCCGCGAGACCAACCCGGGCGGCTGAACCTTTGCACCAACCCTATGTTTGTAGGAGCGCACCCAGGCGCGACGGCATCAGCGTTCCATGAGCCTCGAGCCAGTCGCGCCCAGGTGCGCTCCTACACAAAAAAATCAGCATCCGGGCTTTGGATGCAAATTCGATTCAATCGGAGCTCCCTTGGGACGCGCCGCTACACCGACATCACCTGCACGCCGCGGTCGCGCAAGGCGTCGATGGCGTTGCGCGGGGCACTGGTGTCGGTGATGACGATGTTCAGTTCTTCCACCGGCACGATGACCGACAGGCAGCGCTGGCCCAGCTTGCTGGCGTCGAGCACGGCCACGGTTTCGCGCGCGGCGTGGACCATCCTGGCGTTGAGTTCGGCTTCCTGCGGGTCGGGCGTGGTGACGCCGACCTGCGGATCCAGTCCGTCCACGCCCAGGAACAGGCGGTCGGCGGACAGTTTGGACAGGGCCTGCTCGGCATCGGGGCCGGCCAGGGAATAGGAGGTTGGGCGCAGCATGCCGCCCAGCATCATGACGCGGACGCCGGACAGGCCGTTCAACTCCAGGGCGATATTGAGCGCGTTGGTGATGACGGTCAGCGACTTCCACTGCCGCTGGCGCAGGCAGCGCGCGATTTCCACCGTGGTCGAACCCGAGTCGAGGATGACGGTTTCGCCGTCGTTGATCAGCTTGGCGGCGGCCGCGCCGATGCGCCGTTTTTCGGCCAGGCGTCGGGTTTCCTTGACCGGCAGCGGCGTGTCGACACGGGCCACCGAGGCGGGCAGGGCGCCGCCGTGCGAACGCGTGACGGCGCCGGCCCGGGCCAGCGTCTCCAGGTCGCCGCGGATGGTCACGGCGGAAATATCGAAATGCCTGGCCAGTTCCTCGACCGTGGCACGGCCGTCTTTTTCCACCATGTCGACGATGGCGCGGCGGCGTTCCTCGACCAGCATGCGGGGAGCTTTCCGGGTGTTTTTTTGTGGCTTGCTCATGGCTTGTTCCCGGCGGGTGCGTGATGTCGTCGTAGTGGATCCTGCGCAAGATGGTATCGGAAAGCCGCGCTCCATAGAGAGAATCAGCTTCTTCCGTAGGAGCGCACCTGGGCGCGACGGCATCAAGGCTTACGGAGCGCTGATGCTGTCGCGCCCGGGTGCGCTCCTACAAAAAGGGCGATCGGCCATCATCGACGAATGATGGTTCGGGCGCGCGGGATGTTGTGGGTGTTCAGCGTGCGTGCGAGCGCATGATCTCGTGCACGCGTCGGGTCAGGGCGACGGCATCGTCGAACTCGCGCAGCCACATGTTGCGGCCGAACATCACGCCGGTGGCGCCGGCCTGCATGTATTGCGTGACCTTGCGCAGCACGGCGTCGTCGTCGTCGTTCTTCACGCCGCCGGAGAACAGCACCATGGTGCGTCCGGCCGAGCGCACGACGCGCCGGGTGCGGGCGGCCGCGTCTTCCTCCAGCGTGTCGTACGGGGCCGGCACGTTTTCGCGCCGGTCGTCCGGCTCGTGCAGCTTGACCAGGTCGGCGCCCACCTCCAGCGCCACGCGGGCCGCGTAGTCCTGCGCGTACAGCGTGCCCTTGCCGCCCTTGGCGTCGATGGCCGCCCCGCGCGGGTAGGACCACAGCACCAGCGGCATGCCGAAGCGCTCGCAGTCGGCGCGCACCTGGCGCAACTGGCGCAGTTCCTCGTCCTGGCGCGGCGAGCCCACGTACAGCGTGTAGCCGGCGGCGTCGGCGCCCAGGCGCACGGCGTCTTCCACCGAGGCGAACAGGGGCGAGGTGGCCTCGGCATCGCTGGGGATGTTGGTCTTGCCATTGAGCTTGAGGATCAGGGGCACCTTGCCGGCGCGGGTGCCCATGTACTTTTCGGCCAGGCCGATGCCCAGCGCGATGGCGGAAAAGCCGCCGGCTTCGGCCAGTTCGAACTGGTACGCCGGATCGGCGGCCGGCGGATGCGGAAAGAAATCGGTGGGCCCGTGTTCCAGGCCCTGGTCCAGCGGCAGCACCATCAAGGTGCCATTGCCCGGGCCGCTGCCGTAGAGCATGCGATACAGGCGCGTGCGCTTGCCGGGGGACAGATGCAGGGTGTCCAGGGTGGGCGGAGTGAAAGGCGATGCTTGCATGAAAGTACTCTCTTCGAATAATCTTGTGGAAACTTACGAAAACTTGCGTTCGCAATCATATTTAATCAGATGAGTCATCCTGTCAAACCCCTTGCCCCCTTCCAGTCCCTGCGTGCCTTGCGTGCGCTTCCCACCGATGCGCGCGAGCGGGTGGGTTGTGTCGATACCTTGCGCGAGATTCTGCAGCAACCGGACACCTGGCGCGATACGGTGTCCCGGGTGGCGCAAACCGATGTCCGCCGGCGTCTGGACAGCCTGCTCGATCCCGCTCCCTCGCATATCGTGCTGACCGGCTCGGGCAGTTCGCTGTACGTGGGCGAATGCCTGGCGCCGGTCCTGCAGGCCGCCCTGGGCGTGCCGTGCCTGGCCATCGCCGGCGGCACGCTGCTGACCGAGCGTGAAAGCGTGTTGCCCGGCGGCGACGGCCTGCTGGTTTCGCTGGCCCGTTCCGGCGACAGTCCGGAAAGCGTCGGCGTGGTCGACGCGGTCCTGGCCCATGCGCCCGGGTACCGGCACCTGGCCGTCACCTGCAATGCCGAAGGCCAGTTGGCGACCCGTTATGCCGGGGAGCCGCGGGTACAGGTGTTGTTGCTCGATCCGGCCACCAATGATCGCAGCCTGGTGATGACCAGCAGCTTCACCAATCTGGTGCTGGCTGCAAGCGCGCTCGTTCGCGGTGCGCCCGAGGTTCCGGCCGCCGCGGTTGTCGAGTATCTGTTCGAACGTTACGGTGACGACCTGGCGCGTTGGGGCGCGGAGGATTTCGATGCCAGTGTCTATCTGGGCAGCGGAGCCGCCTGGGGCGCGGCGCGCGAGGCAGCGCTGAAAATGATGGAAATGTCCGCCGGTGCCGTGCGCGTGATGGCCGAAACCAGCCTGGGCTTGCGGCATGGTCCGATGGCCTGGCTCAATCATCCGTCGCTGCTGGTCTCGTTCCTGTCCGGCGACGCGTCCCTGCGGGCTTACGAAACCGATCTGCTGCGCGAGTTGTCGCACAAGGGGATCGGCGGTCGCCGCATCGTGGTGGGCGAGGGCATCGACGCGGATGTGGCCGGGGAAGGCGGCCTGGCTGTCGATTTGCCGGGCCTGTACGGCTTGCCGGCGGCGCAGCAGGCGATGGTGCATGTCGTGGTGGGGCAGGTGCTGGCCTTGTTCCGTTGCCTGGCGCTGGGGCAACATCCGGATGCCCCGTCGCAGGGCGTGCTGACGCGCGTGGTCGAAACCTTCACTCTGCACGGGAAGTCGGCGTGACAGTGCGGGAACCTCCATCTGTCATCGGTGGTTCGTTTGCAGCCGGGCTTGGGTCGGAGACGCGCACGTGATCGTCGTGGCCGGCTTCAATACCGCCATGGACCGGCGCATTTCGTTGTCCTCGCCATTGGCGCCGGGTGCGGTGCAACGTGCGGCCGGCGGCGAGACCTGTCCTGGCGGAAAGGGATTGCATGTGGCGCAGATGGCCGCCGAGCTAGGGGAATCAGTGTGCCTGGTCGGCTTGACCGATGCGATCCATGCCGAATCGATCACTCGTCATCTGCAGTCCCGCCGCGTGCGTTGGCTGGGCGTGGAATCGCCGCACGAGCTGCGCCAGTGCCTGGCCATCCACGAACCCGACGGGCGCGTGACCGAGATTCTCGAACCGGGCGATGAACTCGACGCCGGTGTGCAGAAGACCCTGTTGGCGACCCTCGAGAACGTGCTGGACGAGGCCGGCGTCC
>CAZMMO010000182.1:0-4723 GCA_964567365.1 uncultured Rhodanobacteraceae bacterium
CCAGCTGCGGCTGCGCAACCTGGGCGGCATCATCATCATCGACTTCATCGACATGCTCGATGCCGAGCACAAGCGCCAGGTGCTGCGCATGCTGGAAAAAGGCCTGGCGCGCGACCACGTCAAGACAACCGTCTACCCCATGTCCGCGTTGGGACTGGTGGAAATGACCCGCAAACGAACCAGCGAGAGCCTGGAGCGGCAGTTGTGCGAGCCGTGCTCCACCTGCGGCGGACGTGGCACCCTGAAGACGGCCGAAACGGTCACCTACGAAATCTTCCGGGAAATCACGCGCGCGGTGCGCCAGTTCGATGCGGGGCAGTTGCTGGTCATGGCCAGCCCCGCCGTGGTCGGTCGCATCATGGAGGAGGATTCGGCCGGGTTGGCCGAGCTGGAGGCCTTCATCGGCAAGAGCATCAATCTCAATGCCGAAGAGCAGTACACGCAGGAACAATTTGATGTGGTGTTGTTGTAGGCATGATGACCGGTTTTCCGGGACGACGACGTTCCCGGGCGGTGCCATGTGATGAATCCGCGTTGGCGACATCGGTTGCGTCGCGCCTGGTTCGCCGTCGGCGGCACGCTGGCGGTGCTGGCCATCGCGTTGGCCGCACTGATGGCGCTGGGCCAGTTGCTGCTGCCGCTGGTGGCGCAGTACCCGAAGCGGGTGGCGCACCTGCTCGGCGAGCGCATCGGCCAGCCGGTGAGCTTCGCTTCCATCGACGGCTATTGGCAGCCGTCCGGGCCCTTGCTGGTCCTGCACCACGTGCACATCGGGCAGCATGACGGCAAGCCCGCGCTGACCCTGCCCTCGGCCAAGGTCAAACTGGATTTCGGGGCCTTGCTGTGGCCTTCCCGGCACTGGATCAACCTGCGTCTGAGCGGGCTGCGGCTGCAGTTGCTGCGTGACGACGACGGTCACTGGCACGTGGCCGGCTTCGGCGTGGCCGGCCAGGGCGGCGGGCAGCGCGTTTCCCTCGACGACCTGCCCGGCAACCTGTGGCTGGACGACCTGGAACTGGACATCGACGATGCCGGCAACCATCGCCGCTTCCGTGTGCGGGCCGGGCCGCTGCGCGTCAGCAACAGCGGCGGGACTCTGCGCTTCGCCGGCCTGCTGCGGCGCGGCGACGACCGCGGGCAGCCGGTGAAGGTGGCGGGACGGGCGCGCGACGGCGGCCGTGACGGGCGCCTGTACCTGTCCCTGCGCGACACGAACCTGGGCAACCTGTTCCAGGATGCGGGCCTGGCCGGCTATGCCGTCGATGCCGGCCAGGGCGACCTGCAACTGTGGCTGGGCTGGCGCGACCGCCGGCTGGCCGTGCTCACCGTGGATGCCGACCTCGAAAACCTGGCGTTGCGCGGGCCCGCCGGCCCGGTGCGGATACCGTCCTTGCGCGGGTTGGTGCAGTATCGGCGCGACGGCGACGACGCGCGGGTGCTGTTTGCCCCGGCAGACCGGGGTGCCGCGCGTGTGGACCTGACCCGCTCGAAGGGTGGCTTGCAGGTGGAGATGCGGGCACACGACCTGGCTCCCGGCGGCTGGCTGCTGCTGGGGTCGCTGGCGCCGGGCCTGCCCGCTCCGCTGGCCCGCTGGATCGCGGTCGCGCGGCCGCATGTGCACCTGGCCGACGCGCACGTGCGCTGGTCGCGGCAGCGTGGCATTGAGGCCGTGGAAGGCCGCTTCGACCATTTCGGCTTTGCCGCTGCCGGCAAGACGCCGGGAGTGTCCGACGTGCACGGCGAGTTGCGCGGGGATGTCCATGCCGTCTCCGTCCACCTGCCGGAGCAGCCGTTGACGCTGGACTTCGCCCGCGTGTTCCGCCAGCCGCTGGTGTTTTCCTCGGTGGGCGGCAACATGGTGGCCTGGCGCGGGGCGGGTATCTGGCACCTCGGCAGCGATGCCGTCCGGTTCCGGGGCAAGGGTCTGTCCGGGCAATTGCGCGGCTCGCTGCGCCTGGTTCCGGGCCAGGCGCCGTATCTCGACCTGTATGCGTCGCTGGGCCGCATGAAGGTGGCGGCGGCCAAGCAGTTCTGGCCGGTGCATGTCATGTCGGAACATACCGTCCAGTGGCTCGACCACGGGCTGGTGTCCGGCACGCTGGAGGATGCCTCGGTGCTGTTGCACGGGAGCATGGCCGATTGGCCGTTCACCAATCACCACGGGCGCTTCGAGGCGCATGCGGACATCTCCGGCCTGGACCTGGATTACGATCCGCGCTGGCCGCGCGCCACGGACGTGGCGGTCGAGGCCCGTTTCGTCGACGACGGCATGTTCGCCGTGGTCAGCGGCGGCCAGGTGCATGGCGTAAAGGTGAAAAAGGCCGTGGCCAGCATTCCCGACTTCGACAAGGCCGAGCTGGTCCTCCACGCGCAGGGCAGCGGCAGTGGCCACGACATGCTCGACTTCGTGCGCACCAGCCCCATCGGCAAGGCGCACGCCGACGTGCTGTCCGGCCTCAAGCTCGGCGGCGGCGGGCATTTCGACTTTTCCATGGTGGTGCCCCTGTCCAGGCGCGCTCCGGGCGAGCTTGCCCTGGCCGGCACGGTGCATCTCGACGATGCGGACGTGGACGATGCGGACTGGAAGTTGCACCTGGGGTCGCTCGACGGCGATCTGGCCTTCGACCGGCACGGATTCCGCGCGCAGGGGTTGAGCGCCACCTACCAGGGACAGCCGGTCCGCCTGGACATGGCGGTGGGCCCGGGCACCGGCCATCCATCGTGGCCGCTGCGGGTCGACATGCAGGGGCGTTTCAGCCTGGCCCAGTTGGCGCGGGGGCGCGAACGACTGGAGCCGTTGGCCAAGATGGGCCAGGGCAGCGCCCTGTTCGACATCGGCTTCCATATCGACAAGACGGCCGGCAACCCGTTGCACCGCCGGCAGGTGTTGAGCGTGCAATCGGACCTGCAGGGCATGGCGCTGGATCTGCCCGCGCCCCTGCACAAGCCGGCGCAGGCTTCGCTGCCGCTGCATCTGCAATTGGGGTTGCCCGTGGAAGGCGGCCCGCTGCGGGTCGTCCTGGGCGACAAGCTGCGCGCCCGCGCGCGCCTGCCTGCGCCGGACCGGCCGGGCGCGGTGGATGTCCGCCTCGGCGGCGCGGCCCTGGCGGACGCCATGCCGGCGCAGGGCATTCGCATCCGCGGCGAGGCGCCGCGCATGGACCTGTCCGGCTGGGTACGCTATGCCTTGTCCGCTTCCGGCGGACCGGGCGCGGACATTCCGCCGCTGCAGGTGGACGTGACGGCGGACCATGCCGAGATTTTCGATCATGATTTCAAGAAGTTGCATGTCGAATTTCATCCGGCTCCGGACGAATGGAAACTGGCCGTGGACGGCCCGGCCCTCAAGGGCTCGCTGACGGTTCCGTTGCACGACATCGACAAGCGCGGCATCGTGGCCCGCTTCGACCGCCTGTACTGGCCCAGCCCGGACCAGGGCAAGGCCGGCACGGCGGCGCCGGCGGCACCCGCCTCGGCCGCCTCGGCCGTATCGCCGCCTCCCGTACCGCGCACGATGGCTTCGGGCGTGGCGCCGTCCAGCCTGCCGCCGCTGCACCTGTGGGTAGGCGACCTGCGCTTCGGCGACGCCCGCCTGGGGCAGGCGCGGGTGGAGAGCTGGCCGACCGCGCAGGGCATGCACATCGACATGCTGCGCGCCCAGTCCCGCTCGATGCACATGGCCGCCAGCGGCGACTGGAACGGCACGGCCCAGGCCAGCCAGACCCATCTGACGATCAGTTTCACCGCCGACAACCTGGGGCACATGCTGGACGCCTTCGGCTACGACGGCCTGTTCATCGGCGGCGAAACCCAGGCGCATCTGGATGCCACCTGGCCCGGCTCGCCCGCCGCATTCGAGCTGGCCAACGTGGAAGGCACGCTGGGAGTGAAGATCGGCCAGGGGCGCATTCCCGAGGTCAAGCCCGGCATGGGGCGCCTGTTCGGACTGATGTCCATCGCCGAATTGCCGCGCCGGCTGACGCTGGATTTCGGCGACGTGTTCGGCAAGGGCTTCGGGTTCGATTCCATCCAGGGCCATTTCCGTTTTCATGACGGCAATGCGTGGACCAAGGATCTCGCCATCAAGGGGCCGGCCGCCGACATCACGGTGACCGGGCGGGTGGGGTTGCGCACCCACGATTACGACCAGTACGTGCTGGCCATCCCGCATGTCGGCAACAGCCTGCCGATCGTGGGCGCCGTGGTGGCCGGACCGGTCGGTGCGGCCGCCGGCCTGGCCATGCAGGGGATCCTGGGCAAGGGAATCAACAAGGCGGCCAGTGCCCGCTACCACATCACCGGGCCCTGGGACAAACCGGTGATCACGCTGGTGGAAAAGCATGCGCCGCAGGCTGTCGCGGTACCGCCGGCACCGGCCACCACGGTGCCGGCGCGTCCTGCCAGTACGCCGGTACCTGCCGCCGGCGCACCGGCGCGTCCCGCGAGCGTGCCGGTGGTTCCCTCCGGGGTGTTGCCGGCCGCGCCCTCCACGGCGGCGAAACATGCGACGAAACGCCCGGCGCCCGAACCGGTCCGGCCCGCTCGCTGACGCTTGCGGGGGTTTACGCTGTGGCGTTTCGACCCCATGCTTGCAGGGTCCCCTCCAGGTATCGCTCATGGATAGTCCGCTCACGCTCGCCGAAAACCGCCTGCTGGCCCCCGCCGGCCTGGCCACTTCCGACCTGGAGCAGGTGTTCTCACGCCTGATGGGGCCGTCCATCGA
>CAZMMO010000183.1:0-4721 GCA_964567365.1 uncultured Rhodanobacteraceae bacterium
GCGGCAAGGCCCGCGCCAGCAAACCCGCATAAAGAAAATGATGCGGAAACTTGTCGACGAAATGCGGCGTCCGCCCGGAGAGCGGACGGGTACTGGCCAGGTACCGCTCACCCAATGTCTTCGCGTCAAGATCGCAGGCCCGCAGCACCGTGTCGGCATCGAGCAGGTCCGCGCTGGCGCTTCCGGACAGGCACTTCAGCAATATGCCGAACTGCCGCAGTTCCCCGCACGATTTCACCTGCGGGTGGGTGGAAAGGATCCGCTCGACCAGCGTGGTACCCGAGCGTGGCATGCCGAAGACGAAGATCGGCTCGTCGGTTTCGCAACCGGAAGCCGCCGGCCGCGCCGTCGGATCCTGCTGCAGCAGGGCATCGAAAAGCCGCTCGTCGCGCCCGGCGTCATAGCCGCGATACGACCTTCCGGCCGCGTTGCCCGCCATCATGCACTCGAATGCACGGGCATATTCGTGCAGGCTTTCATATTCCCTGGCCAGGGCCAGGTTCAGGCGTTCCCTGGCCCGCGGCTGGTCGCCATGATGATCCAGCAATGCCAGAAGTTCATCCACGCGACTGCGATCCGCGCCAAGCCGGCGGACCTTGCTCCGCACCGTGTAGGCGTCCCAAAGCGTGGGCTGCAGATCCAGGCAACGCGTGATCGCGCGTTCGGCCCCGGCAAAGTCGCCGGTGAACATCAAGGCGGCAGCCAGGTTGTAGTGCGTGCGCGCATCATCCGGCCTCACCGCCACCGCGCGGCGGTTCACGTCCACGGCGCGTTGATACGCATTGTTCATCGCGTAGGCGGCGCCCAGCATGTCCAGCGTTTCCGGCCGACTCGGCGAGCGCGCCAACACGGCGTCGCACGCGGGCAGCGCATCGCGGGACAACTGTTCCACGGCCAGCGTCTCGGCATGAAAGGCGCGAAAATCGCCGGAGTCACGCGGCTTGGCACGGCTCTGTTGCAGGTGCACCAGCGCGTCCCAGAATTTTCGCAATTCGGGCGGAGGGACCGGATCGGTCTCCTCGCGCCGGCGCCGGGAATACAACGCGTCGAAATCAATGGAGGGCAACTGGAACGGCGGGAAGCCACCGGCACGCACCAGGTCGGCAGCCGCCTGCCGGGCAAGCGGCAACAGGAGCTGCGGGCAGCGCGCGTGCAGCAACGACGGCAGGTCCGCCGCCGCATCTTCCTTCAAGTCGAAGATGCCTGCCTGCTGCACCTCGACCCGGTAGACCGCGCGCTGGTCATGGACACCCTCCAGCACCAGCTCGAGTACCACTTCGTATTCGCTCCCCGCAATCGACGTGGTGTGGTTGCGAAGTTCGAGCCGAACCGGCAGCGGCGATCCGGCATGCTCAACCCCACGCCATTCCCGGGGATCCACCAGCCTCTTGAACGACACGCCACGAAGGTAACTGCAGCGCATGCACAGTGGCTCCGGACCGCCCGTAGCGGCTTGCGGCCCGCGCTCCGTCCTGGGTCCAACGCGACTATTCATCGACCGTGACGTCCCGTCGCGGAACCGCCCACCATACGTCCGTCATCATCGCTCCCAACCTCCTCGGACAACCGCAACCGGTCCGGTCACAAAAGCCGCGGGTGGGCCGGCGGATCGTGGATCCCCGCCATTCCGGACCACGGCGCAAACCACATGCCAGCGTAAATCTCGGCAACGCATGCGGCTTGTGCCATGGTCCGTCCCATCCTCGATCACGGAAGCTCGATACGCTATCAGAAGTTTACGCGGACGCCTGCATAGTAACGTCGCTCGTTGATGTTCTCCGACCAGAACGCATTCGTGTATTGCACGTACGAGGGGTCGTACGAATCCGTCAGATTCGTGCCTTGCAGGAACAACGAGAGGTGCGGGTTGATGCGGTACTCCACCGACATGTCGAGATAGCCTTGCGGCTTGCTGTAGATATTCAGGACGTCCGGCAGGTTCTTGTTGACGAGATCCAGCGTCTTCCCATGCCAGTTGTAGGCAAGGCGCACCTGGAGCCCGTATTTCTGATAAAAGACCACCGCGTTGTAGGTCTGGCGGGCACCTGCGGCGAGAGGATTCGAGGACCGCAGATAGGTGTAGTTCAAGTTCGTGCCAAACCCACTCCACCAGCCCGGCAACCGCGTGAACTGCGTGCGGAACTCCGCTTCCAATCCCTTGATGATCGAACCACCGCCATTGACGGTCGTGAACAACGGCCCGCTCCTGCGCACCACGCCATCGGAATCCGGCTCCTGGACCGTCTCGACGGTCGATTCCGGAAACGACGACACATCCATGAAGAACGCTCCCAGGTACACGACCGAACGCGGCGCAAAATACCATCCATAGGACAGGTCGTAATTGGTGGAGCGGTACGGCTTGAGCTTGGGATTGCCCGAAGACGCATTGGTGAACAACTGCGTGGCCGCCGGCAGGGAAGGGTCACGCGGCGGATTTCCGTTGACCTGGTACCCCAGCACCAGGCCCCGCCCCAGCGTCGCCAGATTCTGTCGTGCCTGGGTCTTGTCGGCGGCGAACCGCAGGATCTGGTCCGGGGTTATGTTGAAGGCCACATTGAGGGACGGCAGCCAGCGGGTATACCGGTTCGGTGTGGTTTGTATGCCATGGCTGACATAGACACCATTCCACTTGCCGCCATTTCCTATGAAATCCGTGGAATTGGTGATGTACGAATCTATGTAGAAATTCGTGCGCACACCGCGGACGCCGATGTTTCCACGCCACGGCACGCTGCCGAGCTGCCCGCTCAGGTTCAATTGGCCGTAGACGGATTCGACTTTCTCATCCACCCGCCACGAGCTTGCCGGCGCCTTGAGCGCGACCGGCATGCCGCTGGCGTTGGGGGCCAGCGTGTGCAGATACGACACCGGATCCCGCAATACCCCTGGGCGTACGAACAGGATGCCGTTGTCCAGATTGACGCCCGACACATGCACCGGGTCGAACCCGCGGAAGTGCTCCACCCAGCCCTGCGGCATCTCCGATACCCGCAGCGGTGAGATTTCCGAGAAGCCCGTGCAGGAATCCACGATGCGCGGGTCGATGTAGTGATAGTAGGCGTCCTGCGGCCCGGGCCCGTCCGGATTGGCGCACCCGCCCGTCGGAGTGACCGGGGTCTCGTACCAATAATCGTCGTATACCTCGCTTTCCTTTTCATACCTGGCGCCGAACTGGAGGGAATCGAAGATCCCGGCATCGAAGTGCAGGGTACCGTCGGCCCGGAACACGTTCAGGCTGGCGTCGAGATTGCTCCTGGTCGCGGATGCGCCCTCGTTCACCCACTGCGAGGGGTCCGAAATATCCTGCATGACGTACAGGGACGGGTATTTGCCCGTGTAATCCTGCATTACCGGCACGCTCGGATATCCAACCGGGTTGTCGTACGCAAACGTGCCATCCGGCAATGGCACGATATCTCCTTCAAATCCGGTGATGGAAGTCGATGCGCTGGTGTTCTTGTCGTTTGCCCGGCCATGCACCCAGCGCAGCGTTCCGCTGAACAGGCCGCCGTTGTCGAAATGCAGTTCCAGATTGGTATTCAGGGAGTCGATCGGACCTGACGACAGGTGGGTGGCCGACAGAATCTGACGGAAATCGTTTGCCCCTTTCAGAAGCACCCCTTGCGGGCTGATGACCGGCTTCGGATCCGGCAACAGGAACCCGGACACGTAGTTGTCCTGCATGGAAATGATATGGCTTATATCGGATGCATCCATCTTGCTGTACATGGCATCCGCAATCAGTTCCAGCGAATCGCTGAATTTGTATTCGAAGGATCCGTCGAGGCCAATGCGTTTGCGCTGCGTCGTCGTTGTGCCGATGGACTTCGGATCCCACTGGTAATAGTAATCCTTGGGGCTCTTGGTCGGATCCAGGCTGTCTCCGATTACGCCATCGCCGTTGAAATCGAATCCGACATCTTTCTCCGTCGTTTCCTCACCCAGCCCATACGTGGATATTTGCGGGCTTGCGTTGCGGATGCTCTCCTTCGAGAACGAGCCCGTCAGCATGGCGCCCCACCGATCCGTACGGTAGTTGAACAACAACGAGCCGGCCTTGTTCAGCTTCTTCGTGCGGTCTCCCCAGTTGCCCTGCACATTTCCGTTGAAGGTCCAACCCTCCTTGAAATCAAAGGGCCGGTGCGTTTTCAAATTGATGATGGCGCTGATGCCGCCGGCAATGTTGGACGCCGTGATTGACTTGATGACATCGGCACCCTTGAACAAAGTGGGTGGCAAATCGATGAAGTTGGGTTGACCGGAAATGAGTCCATCCGCCGACAGCAGCACCTCGCCGTTCAAGGTCTGCGCCACCTGGGGAAGACCGCGGACCGTCACGCTGGTGCCTTCACCGCCCGAGCGGCCGATCTGGACGCCCGGGATGCGGGACAAGGCATCCGTGATGGTCACGTCGGGAAGCTGGCCGATGTTCACGGCCGTGATCGAATCCTCGATCTGGTTGGCGTATTTCTTGAGGATCAGGTCCTTCGCCTGCGAGCCGGCGATACCGGCGTTCACCTGGATCGCCTTCAACTCGGTGGCCTTTGCCTGGTTGAGGCTCTCGCGTTGCTTCCTGTGGCTCTTTTTGCTTGCCGTGGCGTTCGTCGTCCGGCTGTTTTGGGCAGCATCCTGCGCAGTGTTCTGTGGCTGTCCGGTGCCGTCGTGGGCCACGGCGGCACCCGTGAACAAAAGCGCTGCGACGATGCTCGCCGAAAGGA
>CAZMMO010000184.1:0-4706 GCA_964567365.1 uncultured Rhodanobacteraceae bacterium
CGTCGAACTGCAGCGCCGAGGCCTCGAAGCCGAGCAGGCTGGTGGTCCAGGTGGCGGCGATGAAACCGACCGTGCCCCACACGCGGATCGGCGGATAGACCTTGACCACGTCGTGGCCGTCCTGCTTGAGCGCGTTGTAGGCCACCGCGATCGAGAGCGAGATAGTCGGCATGTAGAAGATCATGTTGACCAGCATCACCCAGAACATCAGGTCCGGGTCGCCCACGTGCGGCACCAGGAACAGCATGATCGCGCCCAGGATCTGCAGCGAACCGTACAGGCGTTCGGCACGGATCCACTTGTCGGCGATGATGCCGGTGATCGAGGGCATGAACAGCGAGGCGATGCCCATGGTCGAGAAGATCACGCCGAAACTGGTCGAGGACCAGTGCTGGGTGTGGAACCACCAGGCCCCGATGGTCAGCAGCCATGCTCCCCAGATGTAGTACTGGAGAAAGTTCATGATGACGAGACGGAATTTGAGCATGGGCCTCCCCGCGGCCACGGGGGCATCCCGGGCGATCGATAGGGCAGAGTAGGATAAGAGCCGGAAAAACGGCAAGCGGCGCCTCTCGCGCGGGATCTGCGCATGTTGTGTATGTGTAGGAGCGCACCCGGGCGCGACGGCATCAGCGCTCAGTGAGTCTCAAGGCCGGTCGCGCCCAGGTGCGCTCCTACAGGGGCTGCAGCGCCAGGGCACGCGGCGTTGCGGTTCGGGGTCAGCTCGGCTTTGGGTCGCGCCCGGGTGCGCTCCTACAGGGGCTGCAGTGCCTGGGTTACGCGGCGCTGCAGTTCGGGGATCAGCTCGGCCTCGAACCACGGGTTGCGGCGGAACCACATCTGGTTGCGCGGGCTGGGGTGGGGCAGCGGCAGCAGGCCGTCGTCGATGAACTCGCGCCACCGCTTCACCGTGTCGGTGAGCGTGCGCTGGCGGCGGTCGCCGAGCATGCCCTTGTGTGCGTACATGCCGATCACCAGGGTCAGTTGCACCCGGGTCAGCAGCGGCAGCAGCTGCGGGTGCCAGGTGGGTGCGCATTCGGGGCGCGGCGGCAGGTCGCCGCCCTTGCCGGTGCCCGGGAAGCAAAAACCCATCGGCACGATGGCCACCTGGTCCGGGTCGTAGAAGGTCGCGTCGTCCACGCCCATCCACTGGCGCAGGCGCTTGCCGCTGGGGTCGTTGAACGGGATGCCGGTCTCGTGCACCTTGCGTCCGGGCGCCTGGCTGACGATCAGCAGGCGCGAATCGGCGCTGGCCTGCACCACCGGGCGCGGTCCCAGCGGCAGGTGCGCCTCGCAGATGCGGCAGGCGCGGATCCGGGCGAGGACGCGGTCGACCTGATTGACGGGCATGGGCATGGTTCGGCGACGAGATTGCCGCCCATCATAAACCCGCCGTTCAGAAGGCCTCGAACGCCGCCTGTTGCCACTGGCAGCGGGGCTCTTTGCCGGCGCCGTCGAACGCCACGACGTCGAAGCGGCAGGGCAGGCCCGCGTATTGCGGATGGGCGGCCAGGAAGCCTTCGGCGGCACGGACCAGGCGGCCCTGCTTGCGCGCCGTCACCGAGGCCGCGGCGCCGCCGAAGCGGGCCTGGCGGCGAAAGCGCACCTCCACGAACACCAGGGTGTCGCCTTCGCGCATGACCAGGTCCAGTTCGCCGAAGCGGGTGTGGAAGTTGTGCGCCACCGGCTCCAGGCCGGCCCGCTCCAGGTACCGGCGGGCGCGGGCCTCGAACGTGTCGCCGATGCGGCGCATCAGTAGCGGTCGTCGTTGCCGGTGCTGGCCGGCGGTGCCGGCAGCGCGGGCGCCGCCGCGGAGGTCGCGTCGGCCGGCGCCGGCTGCGTGGTGGGCGCGCCCAGTTCCAGGCTGCCCAGCAGGGGGCGGGCCAGGCCCTGCTCGAAATGCGCCCAGGTCAGGATACGGCGCACGCGGCCGAAGTCGTCCTCGACCAGCCGTCCGCTGGCGCCGGGCAGGTAGCTGCCCGGGTGCGCGCGCAACCAGTCCAGATAGGGCACCAGCGACCAGGCGTCCATGCCGAAGGCGAACAGGCGCGCGCTGGTGCCGCGTGCGGCCGGCAGCTTGGCGGCCATCGCGGCGCGTGCGACCAGCCCGGGCTGTGCGTTGAACAACCACGGGGCGTCGCAGAACACGATGCCGTCGAGATCGCCGTCGGCGACGGGATTGTCTTGTCCGGCGTATACGTGCGAGGTGGCGAACACCGGCAGCTTGATGCCGGCCAGATGCAATTGCGGCATCAGCAGGCGGGCCTGCTCGGGGCGCATGCTGAGGAACACGCCGGTGTTCGCGGACGAGTCCAGATCCAGGGAACGGATTTGCGCCCGGTAGTCGACCTGGGCCGGGCTCAGGGTCAGACTGTCGACGATGTGGCCTCCTTGACCCTCGAACTGGGTCTTGAAGGCGCGCGCCGCGCGTTGCGCGAAGTCTTCGCTGGACACCAGCACGACGGCCTGCGTCAGCCCGCGCTCGTGCATGCGCCGTGCGATCTGGATCGCCTCCACCTCGGGCCGCAGGGCGAATTCGGTGGCGTTGGGCGGCGGCAGGGTGTCGTCGTCGGGATGGTTGAGGGCCAGCACAGCCACCGGCAGCGCGGCCTGGCCGAGCACGGCGTCCACCCCGTCGCGGGTCAGCGGCCCGACCACCAGCGTGGCACCGGCGGCCACGGCCTGGTGGTAGCCGGCCAGGGCTCCCGCGGCCGTGCCGGCGCTGTCGTAGACCTGCACCGGCGGCAGGTCCGTGGCGTTGGACCCGGCCTGGAAATAGGACGCGAAAAAGCCTTCGCGGATGGTGTCGCCGGCCGCCGCCAGCGGACCGGACAGGGGCAGCAGCAAGGCCACCTGGCGCGGCAGGCGGTAGCCTTCGCCCTGGGTGGCGCCGGGCAGCAGCGTGCCCACCGGCTGGGTCAGTTGGGGCGCGGTCCGTGCCACCGGCACGCCCAGGTGGCCGAGTGCCGCGACCACCCAGTGCCGCATGGGGTCGTCGTTGGCCAGGGCCTTTTCGCGTTGCTGCAAGGCGGTCACGCCCAGGCTCTTGAGCAGGTCGAGGATGTGCCGGTGGTTTTGCGCCAGATCCCCGTCGGCCAGCAGCGGATCCAGTTGCGCGCGGGTGCGCGCGGCGTCCCAGGGCTTGCCGGAAGCGGCCAGGGCGCGGGCGCGCAACTCCAGGGCACGCGCCTGCAGGGGTTGCGGAAGCGATGCGACCGGGGCCCGGGTCCATTGCAGGGCGCGCGCGGCATCGTTGTGCGACAGCGCGATCTCGGCCTGCAGCAGGTCGTAGTGATGGGCGTCGCCGGCTTGCAGTCGCGCGCGCGAAACCCCCGCCAGGGCCTGTGCGGCCTGCGCCAGCGAACCGTTTTCGCGCCATGCCTCGGCCGCGCGCAGGCGAAAGTAGTCGCTGGCGCCATGGTTTTGCGCGGCCAGGGCCAGATAGGCCTGGGCCGCCTGCGCGTATTGGCCGCGCTGGAACTGTTGCCGGGCCTGTTGCGCCTGCGCCTGCTGTTGCTGGTTCGGCACACTGACCGTGGTGACGCAGCCGGTCAGGGCCAGGACCAGCAACAGGCTTGAAAGACGCAATGGACGCATGCGGAACTCCCGATGGCTGCCGCACCGCGCGTCGATGCGGCCATTTGCGCGATGATAGCCGATCCCGTCGTTTCCCCCGGAGGCACCATGACCGCTGTTCAGCCCGGCACCCTGTGGGTGGTGGCCACGCCCATCGGTCATCGCGACGACATTTCCGCGCGTGCCCTGGCCGTGCTGGGCCAGGTGGCGCTGGTCGCCGCCGAGGATACGCGCCACACGCGGCCGCTGCTGACTCATTACGGCATCGACAAGCCCCTGGCGGCATTGCATGAGCACAACGAGCGCGAGGCGGTCGACAAGCTGCTGGCGCAACTGCGCGAAGGCCGGGACATCGCCCTGGTGTCCGATGCCGGCACGCCCCTGGTCAGCGACCCGGGCTTTCGCCTGGTGCGGGCCGCGCGTGCGGCCGGGATTCGCGTTAGTCCGGTGCCCGGCGCCTGCGCCGCGATCGCCGCGTTGTCGGCGGCGGGTTTGCCCAGCGACCGCTTTGTGTTCGAGGGCTTTCTTCCCGCCAAGTCGGCGGCGCGCCTGGCACGGCTGCGGGAACTGGAGGGGGAAACACGCACGCTGGTCTTTTACGAGTCCTCGCATCGCATCGTGGCGAGCCTGGCCGACATGCGCGAAGTATTCGGCCCGGAGCGTGAGGCCGTGCTGGCGCGGGAGCTGACCAAGCGGTTCGAGACCATGCTCGGCGAGCCCCTGGCCGCCCTGGCCGCCCGCGTGGCCACCGATCCGGACCAGCAGCGCGGCGAATTCGTGGTCCTGGTGGCGGGCCGCGGCGAGCAGGCCGACGCCCGCCTCGTCGAAGGCCGCCGCGTGTTCGACCTCCTGCGCGCCGAGTTGCCGCCGGCCCGCGCCGCCAAGCTCGCCGCCGCCATCACCGGCGCGCCACGCAAGGCCTTGTACGGGCCGGGAATGGGGAATGGGGAATAGGGAATGGATCGCACTTGCGATGCATCCTGCTTTTGACCATTCCCTATTCCCCATTCCCCATTCCCGCCCATATACAATAGCCCCGGAGTCGGCCGGACAGTCGCGGCGTGCCTTGTGCGCGTCGAGGAAAGTCCGGGCTCCACAGGGCAGGGTGCCAGGTAACGCCTGGGCGGCGC
>CAZMMO010000185.1:0-4669 GCA_964567365.1 uncultured Rhodanobacteraceae bacterium
CGGCGATCCTGCTGGCCTGGTATCCGGGCGAGCAGGGCGGCAACGCGGTCGCCGATGCGCTGTTCGGCAAGACCAACCCGGCGGGCCGACTGCCCGTGACCTTCTACAAGAGCGTGAAGCAGCTGCCGCCGTTCGACGACTATGCGATGCAGGGCCGCACCTACCGCTACTTCAAGGGCAAGCCGCTGTTCCCGTTCGGCTACGGCCTGTCCTACACGCACTTCACTTATTCCAACCTGAAGCTGGACCGCACCACGCTGGGGCCGGACGGCCACCTGCGGGTCACGCTGTCGGTGAAGAACACGGGCCGGAGGGCCGGCGACGAGGTGGTCCAGCTCTACCTGCACGCGCTGGGCGAGCCGCACGCGCGGGCCGTCAAGTCGCTGCGCGGATTCCAGCGCATTTCCCTGCAGCCGGGCGAGCAGCGCAGCGTGTCCTTCGACATCACACCGCAAACCGACCTTCACTACTATGACGCGGCCCGCCACGCCTATGCGGTCGACCCGGGCCGCTACCAGGTCCAGGTGGGGGCATCGAGCGCCGACATCCGCCTGACCGGCGACTTCACCGTGCACGATTGAGCCGGAAGCAAATGATGCCGCCAGAGCCCGCCATGTCCCCGCCCCCGGATCGCGTGGTCTGCTTCGGCGAGGTGTTGATGCGGCTCTCGCCCCCGGCCGGCGAGTTGCCGTTGCAGTCGCCGCGCTTCGAGGCCCGTTTCGGCGGCGCGGAGGCCAACGTGGCCGTCTCGCTGGCCATCCTCGGCCACGAGAGCGCGATGGTCACCGCCTTGCCCGACCACGCCATCGGCCATGCCTGCACCGGCCATTTGCGCCACCACGGCGTGGACACCCGCGGCATCCGCCACGTGCCCGGCCGCATGGGCCTGTACTTCCTGGCCCGCGGGGCCATGCACCGGCCGACCGCGGTGATCTACGACCGCGCGGGATCGGCTTTCGCCAACCTGCCGGCCGATGCCTACGACTGGCCGCGTCTGCTGGCAGGAGCGCAATGGCTGCACTTGTCCGGCATCGACCTGGCGCTGGGCGAGGCCTCTGCACAAGCCGCCCTGGCGGCGGCGCGCGCCGCCAGGGCGGCCGGCACGCGGGTTTCCTTCGACTGCAATTACCGCCGCACGCTGTGGGGCGACCGCGTCGGACAGGCTCCGGCGCTGCTGCGCGAAATGATGGCCGAGGCCGAGCTGGTCTTCGGCAACGCCCGCGACGTCGCCCTGATCCTCGGCGAGGACTTCTCCTCGATGCCGGTCGACACGCGTTTCGGACACGCCGCCGAGGCCGCCTTTGCGGCCTGGCCACAGCTGCAACGCCTGGCCACCACCGAGCGCCGGCAACACAGTGTCGACGACCACGAACTGCGCGGCATGCTGGCTTTGCGCGAGCGCACGCTGGCTACGCCGCCACGCCGGCTGACCGGCATCGTGGATCGCATCGGCAGCGGCGACGCGTTTGCCGCCGGCCTGCTGCACGGCCTGCTGCGCGGGCAGGCGGACCCGGCCTGCCTGGATTTCGCGTTGGCCGCCGCCTGCCTGAAACACTCGGTAATAGGAGACGCCAACCTGCTGCGCGAAGCCGACATGCTGGCCCTGCTGGCGAACGACGATCTGGAGGTGAGGCGCTGATGGCGCAGCCGCCTCCCCACGGGCTCCGTCTGTCGCGGGCCACGCTGTCCGCGCTGCCGGCGTCGGTCGAGCGCCCGCGATACGCGCCGGACGCCACCCGCATCGGCATCGTGCACTTCGGCCCCGGGGCCTTCCATCGCGCGCACCAGGCGGCCTACGTCGACACCCTGCTGGCCGATCATCCCGACTGGGCCATCTGCGCCGTCTCGCTGCACAGCAAGGACGTACGCGCCGCCCTGCAGCCCCAGGACAACCTGTACACGCTGCGCATCCTCGGCCAGCCGGCCCGGCTGCGCGTGATCGGCGCCATCGGCGAAGTGCTGTGCGCCCCGGAAGAACCGCTTGCCGTGCTGGCCCGCCTGGCCTGCCCTTCGGTGCGCCTGGTGACGCTGACGATCACCGAGAAGGGCTACGCCCTGGCCGGCGACGATCTCGACCTCGCGCATCCGGAAATCATGCACGACCTGGCCGCGCCGGGCACGCCGCACAGCGCCATCGGCTACCTGGTCGCCGGCCTGCGCCTGCGCTGGCGCCGCGGCCTGGCGCCGTACACGGTATTGAGCTGCGACAACCTGCCCGGCAACGGCCACCGCCTGCGCAACGCCGTGCTGCAGTACGCGCAGCGGATCGACCCGGTGCTGGCCGAATGGATCGCCGATGCGGTGGCGTTTCCCTGCTCCATGGTGGACAGCATCACGCCGGCCAGCGACGCGGTCTTGCGCGCCCGCGTGGAGGACGAGCTGGGGCTGGCGGACGCCTGGCCGGTGCAGCGCGAACCCTACACGCAGTGGGTGATCGAGGACCGCTTCTGCAACGAGCGGCCGCCGTTCGAACGCGCCGGCGCCACGCTCAGCCACGACATCGCCGGCTACGACCGCGCCAAGCTGCGCCTGCTCAACGGCGCCCATTCCACCCTGGCCTACCTCGGCCTGCTGCTGGAGCGGGACACGGTGGCCGAGGCCATGGCCACGCCCGCGCTGGCCGCCTTCGTCGAGCGCCTGATGCGCGACTCCATCGCGCCGGTCACCGCCTTGCCGGCCGGCCTGGATGCCGACGCCTACATCGGCGCCATCCTCAAGCGCTTCCGCAACCGGGCGATCCGACACCACCTGTCCCAGATCGCCTGGGACGGATCGCAAAAGCTCCCGGTGCGCCTGCTGGGCACGATCGCCGACGCGCTCACGCAACGGCGCGACATCGCGCCGCTGTGCCTGGCCGTCGCCGGCTGGATGCGGTTCGTGTGCCGACAGGTGCGCCGCGGTGAGGCGCTCGTCGATCCGCTGCACGAGGAACTTGCCGGCCTGTGCCGCGACATGGGCGCGGACCGTACCGGCGTCGACGTCTTCCTGGCCCTCGATCCGGTGTTCTCGCCACTGTCCGGCGAGCCGCGCTTTGTCGAGGCCCTGCGGGCCGCCTGGCTCGCCCTCGGGGACGCCGGCCCGGCCGCCGTGGAACGCGCGCTCGTACAGGCCGGACGGTCCGCACGCGACGCTTCCGCTCAGCCGGAAGCGTCTCCCTCCCCGTCTTCGGAGTCGAGCCGGTAGGCCTGCTTCGGCAGGTCGTAGGCGAGGGCCACGGCCACTTCCGCGGCTTCGTCCTCCTCCAGGCGGTGCTCGGCCACCCCTTTGGCCAGCACGGCGCAATCGACGCGCCGGGCCACGTCGTGCCGCGCCGGGATCGACAGGAAGGCGCGCGTGTCGTCGTTGAACCCGACCGTGTTGTAGAAGCCCGCGCTGCTGAGCGTGCGTTCGCGGAAACGCCACATGCCCTCCGGCGCGTCGTGGAACCACCAGGCGGGACCGAGCCGCAGGGCCGGGTAATGGCCGGCCAGCGGGGCCAGCTCCCGGCTGTAGGTGCTTTCGTCGAGCGTGAACACGATCAGGCGGAACTCCGCGGCATTGCCGAAACGGTCCAGCAATGGCTTGAGCGCCTGCACGTAGTCGGTACGCAGCGGCATGTCGGCGCCCTTGTCACGACCGAAACGCTCGTACAGGGAGGGATTGTGGTTGCGCCAGCTGCCGGGATGGATCTGCATCACCAGGCCGTCGTCGAGACTCATCGCGGCCATTTCGGTGAGCATCTGCGCGCGGAACTGTTCCGCGTCTGCGGCCGAGGCGCGGCCGCGCACCACCGTGTCGAACAAGCGCCGCGCCTGATCCGGCGCCAGGTCGGCCGTTGCCGCGCTGGGATGACCGTGGTCGGTCGCGGTGGCGCCCATGCGCCGGAAGAAGGCCCGACGCTGGCGGTGCGCGGCCAGGTACCCTTCCCACGTGTACACGTCCTCGCCGGTGATCTCTCCCAGTTGCCGCAGGGCGTCCGCAAACTGTTCGTGTTCGGGATCGACCACCGCGTCGGGTCGGTAGGTGGTGAGGACGCGCCCCGGCCAGCCGCTGTCGCGGATGGCCGCGTGATGGTGCAACGGATCGAGCGGCGATTCGGTGGTGGCCAGCACCTCGATGCCGAAGCGCTCGAACAACGCCCGCGGCCGGAAGGCCGGCGTCCGCAACGCCTCGGCCATGGTGTCGTAGTACAGGTCGGCGGTGGCGTCCTCCAGGCGTACGCGCAGGCCGAACACTTCATGGAACACGTGGTTCAGCCACAGCGCCGACGGCGTTCCGCGAAACAGGTGGAAATGCCGCGCAAACAGCCGCCACGCCGCGCGCGGATCGACGTCCGCGCGCGAACCGTCGCGACGCGGAATGCCCAGCGCGTCCAGGGACACGCCCTGGCTGTAGAGCATGCGGAACACGTAGTGGTCGGGCACCAGCAGCAGCTCGGCCGGATCGGCGAACGGCCGGTCCTCGGCAAACCACGCCGGGTCGGTGTGGCCGTGCGGGCTGATGATGGGCAGGCACGCCACCTGCCCGTACAGCCGGCGCGCAATGGCGCGCTGCACCGGGTCGGACGGGAACAAGCGGTCCGGATGCAGGTTCAGGGGGTGGGATGCGGTACTCACGGGCACTTCGAAAAACTCCGATGTGGGTGGATTGCCATCGCCTTTCATCGTAGGAGCGCACCTGGGCGCGACGG
>CAZMMO010000186.1:0-4660 GCA_964567365.1 uncultured Rhodanobacteraceae bacterium
TCTCGAAAAAAGCGTCGCATCATAAAACTTTCATGCCATGACGTTCGTTGTTACCGACAACTGCATCAAGTGCAAATACACCGACTGCGTCGAGGTATGCCCGGTCGATGCCTTCCATGAAGGCCCCAACTTCCTGGCCATCGACCCGGACGAGTGCATCGACTGCACGCTGTGCGAACCCGAATGCCCGGCCAACGCCATCTTTCCCGAGGACGACGTCCCCGCCGGGCAGGAACATTTCACGGCGCTGAACGCGGAACTGGCCCGGGACTGGCCGGTCATCACCGAGCGCAAGGATCCGCCCCCGGACGCCACCGAGTGGGACGGCAAGCCGGACAAGCTGCCGCTGCTCGAGCGCTGAACGACCCTCGCCCGAGCCGGCCACGTCATACCGAACCCCTCCGACGTCTGCAGAAGGCCGATCGCTTTTTTGTGTAGGAGCGCACCCGGGCGCGACGGCATCAGCGTTCAATGAGCCTTACGCTGGTCGCGCCCGAGTGCGCTCCTACCGGAAACCTCGAAACCCGTCATTCCGACACAAGACCGGAATGACGGGCGAGAACACGGTCATTCGAGGTCTCGGCCGAAACGACGTTTGCGCGGACGATCAGCCGCGGGCGCACCCTGCCGTCATCCGCCCAGGCGCCCGCTGAGCACGCTGATCACGTGCGCCGCCTGCTGCGGGTCGCCGCTGGCGGCGACCGTGCTGCCGCCGCCACTGGCCGGCGAGACCTTGAGCGTCACCGTTACCGAGCCGTTGCTGCGGTTCAGGGCGCTGCCGCCGGATGCCTTCTCGTCGCCCGGATTCTTCTGCAGGTTGCTGAAATGCTTTTGCAGGAAGCCCTGGGACTCGCCCAGTGCCGGCCGGGTATCGACGCTCAACTGGTAGGTATGCGTGGCCGCATCCTGGCTGGTCACGCTGCCCAGATCGCCACGCTGCAAGGCCAACCCGACCCGCTTGAAGGCCGTGTCGACATCGTCCGACAGGTGCATGCGCGTGCTGCCGGGGGCCAGCGTCTGCGCCGGCTTGGCTGCCGGCTTGGCCCCCTGCGCCGGTGTCGCCTGCGTGCTGCCGGCCGGCGGCGGGGGAATGGTCAGGGCGTCAGTGGTGGCAGGGCGGTCCAGGCCCGGCGGAATCTGCAACGGGTTTTCCTGCTTGGCCTGCTTCCAGGCGTGATGCGAGCGGAACATGCCACACCCGGACAGCATCAGGGTCGACAGGGCGAGGGCAATCAATAGGGTTTTCATGCAGTCAATGTATCCGTGAAAGAATCGGGGTTCATGCCGGACCCGCCGCCAGCGGGACCAACTCCGACAGCACCTTGCGCAAGCGGTCCTGCTCGGCGCCTTCCAGTGCCACCAGCGGCAAACGCAAGCTGCCATCGCCCAAACCGAGGGCCGCCAGTCCGGCCTTGACCGCAATCGGGTTCGGGGCACGGGCCAGCACGTCCAGCAGAGGCGACAGGGTAGCAAAATGTCGTGCCGCGGACTCCTTCTCTCCCGCGCATGCCGCATCGCACAGCCGGCGGAACAATTCCGGAACCAGGTTGGCCACCACCGACACCGTGCCCGCGGCACCGGCCAGCATGGCCCGGCACGCGCTCGCATCGTCACCTGACAGATAGACGAAATCCGGCCGCGCAAGTTCCGCCAGGGCCCGAATCCGTCGTTCGTCGCCCACGGCCTCCTTGATGCCGACGATGGCCGGATGCTCGCGCAACTGCGCCACGGTCTCCGGCTGCATGTCGCACGCCGTGCGCGAGGGCACGTTGTAGACAATCACCGGCAGGCCGGCATGCTCGGCCACCTCCAGGAAGTGCCTCCGCATGCCTTCCTGCGTGGGGCGCACGTAATACGGCGTGACCACCAGCGCCGCGTCGACCCCCAGCGAGGCGGCATGCCGCGTCGTCTCCAGCGTCTGCCGGGTCCCGGCCTCGCCGGAGCCCGCCACCACCGGAACGCGCCCGTCCACGTGGCGGACGGCGTATTCCAGCAACCGGGTATATTCGGGGTGCGTGAGGAAATGCGCCTCGCCGGTGGACCCGGCCACCACCAGCACCTGGGTCCCCGCGTCGATCTGGTAATCGGCCAGGCGCCCGAAGGCATCCAGGTCCAGGTCCCCGCCCGCCGTGAACGGCGTGGCAATGGCGCACATGCTGCCCTTCAGGCTCAAGCTAGACATTGGCTGTCGACATCCACAGGAAAAGTACAAACTGTAGACACGCCGGCACCGACCCACAAGCCCCCGGGAACCTTCGGATCGCCCCGCGGTACAACCGTTATCGCATAAGGAAGGCGCATGACACGCCGGGATCCGGAGGCCCCGGGTTGCTTGCAGGCCTCCGGTGCACGCAAGTAAGCTGTCCGGGCACAAGCACGGGCTCGGCTCGAGTTCGGGTTTTCCCGTCTGATGGACATTCCGGGTACACGCCACCTTGAATCAGCCCCTTCCGCAGCGCCCAGGCAACGACAACCACCTGCTCATCCAGATCCTGTCCCCGGCGGCACGCTCGCCCCTGCTGACGCTTACCCGGCGCATCGCCGATTGCGGCTGCAATCTGGCCGACGCGCGCGTCTCCACCCTGGGCACGGACACCGCCCTGGCGCTACTGGCCCAGGGGCCGTGGGACGCCGTGGCCAAGCTGGAGTCGGCCCTGGCCAAGCTGGCCCGCGAGGAAGACCTGCACCTGACCTGGTACCGCACCCAGCCGCGCGCCACGCAGAGCCACCTGCTGCCCTACGTCGTGGAGGTGATCGCCGCCGACCGCAGCGGCGTGCTGGCCGAGGTCATCGAGTTCTTCGCGCGCCGCGGCATCAGCGTGGAGCAGCTCACCTCCATGCGCTACCAGGCCATGCAGACCGGTGCCGACATGTTCCAGGCCCAGATCACCATCGGCATCCCGTCCAACAACCACATCGCCGCCCTGCGCGACGATTTTCTCGAACTGTGCGACAGCCTCAACCTTGACGCCATCATGGATCCCGTGAAATTTTGAGCCTGCATGCACAAATGTCATGAACCACAGGTGAGGCCATGATCAAGGTCGGCAGGAAAATTCCGAAACTCGAAGGCACCGTCACCGGCGGGGAAACGCTGCGGCTCGACTCGCTGCGCGGGCAATGGGTAGTGGTGTACTTCTACCCCAGGGACAACACGCCCGGTTGCACCAACGAAGCCAGGGATTTTCGCGACCTGTATTCCCGCTTCCGCAAGCAAAACGCGGAAATCGTCGGCGTATCGCGCGATTCGGTCGCATCCCACGACCGCTTCACCGCCAAGCATGAACTGCCCTTCCCGCTGGTGGCCGACGTCGACGAGGTCTGGTGCAAGGCCTTCGACGTGATCCACGAGAAGAACCTCTACGGCAAGAAGCACATGGGCGTGGTGCGCAGCACCTTCCTGGTCGACCCGGAAGGCAAGCTGCATGCCGAATGGCGCAAGGTGAAGGTGCCCGGCCACGCCCAGGCCGTGCTGGACGCGATCACGCAGTGAACACCCCCCATCCCGGTACCCGTCCCCGACCGGTGCGGCACGCGCCGGCCGGCCCCTGCCATGCCACACAGCGAGGCACCCACGCATGACCCCCCGTGCCGACGGCAAACGCATGTATGCCCTGGACACCAACGTGCTGCTGCACGATCCCACCTGCCTGTTTCGCTTCGAGGAGCACGACGTATTCATTCCCATGACCGTGCTGGAGGAACTGGACGAGAAAAAACGCGGCGGTTCGGAAGTGGCGCGCAATGCCCGCCAGGTCAGCCGTTTTCTCAATGAGCTGATCGAACGCGGCAACAGCCACGGCATCGCCGACGGCCTGGAGCTCGCCGACCCGCGCGGCCTGGACCTGCACCGTGGCGCCGCGGTGGGACGGCTGTACTTCCAGCAACGCACCGGCAACGGCCACGGCAAGGCCGACAGCCAGATCCTGGCCGCCGTGCTGGAGTACCGCGACCAGCATGCCGACACGCCCGTAGTGCTGGTCACCAAGGACATCAACCTGCGCATCAAGGCCACCATCTACGGCCTGGTCGCCGAGGACTACGAAAACGACCGCGCGCTGAACGACTTCGCGTTGCTGTTCACCGGCGCCACCGAGTTGCCGGCCGACTTCTGGGAGCGACACCCGGGCCTGCGTTCCTGGAACGAGCGCGGCCGCACCTGGTACGAGCTCGCACCCGCCGAGGACGAACACTGGCATCCCAACCAGTGCCTGTACCTGCCCGGTGAAAACAGCGTGGAACTGCGCGTGGTCGACGCCGACGGCGGCAAGGCCCGGCTGGCCCTGCTGGACGACCATACCCAGGATAAGCACGGCGTATGGGGCATCACCGCGCGCAACCGCGAGCAGAACTTCGCCCTCAACATGCTGCTCGACCCGGACATCGATTTCGTCACCCTGATGGGCACCGCCGGCACCGGCAAGACCCTGCTGGCCCTGGCCGCCGGCCTGGCCCAGGTCATGGACGACAAGCGCTATCGCGAAATCATCATGACCCGGGCCACCGTGTCGGTCGGCGAGGATATCGGTTTCCTGCCCGGCACCGAGGAAGAAAAGATGACGCCGTGGATGGGCGCACTGACCGACAACCTGGAAGTGCTCACCAGCCCCGAGGACAACGACAGCTGGAGCCGCGCCGCCACCAACGACCTGCTGGCCTC
>CAZMMO010000187.1:0-4577 GCA_964567365.1 uncultured Rhodanobacteraceae bacterium
TGATCCTGCCGCGCTCGGGCCTGGGCCACAAGCACGGCCTGGTGCTGGGCAACCTGGTCGGCCTGATCGACGCCGATTACCAGGGGCCGCTGATGATTTCCTGCTGGAACCGCGGCCGGGAGCCGTACACGATCGAGCCCGGCGACCGCGTGGCCCAGTTGCTGCTGGTGCCGGTGGGTCATGCGCGCCTGCGCCAGGTCGAATCCTTCGCCCCCAGCAGCCGTGGCGAAGGCGGATTCGGGTCCACCGGAGTGACGTGATGAGCGGCAAGGGGGAGGCAACCGTGGCGCGATGGCCACGTCCACGCCTTCGACGCGCAGCCCTTTTCCTGCCGCCGAGAATGCACCTGGCGGCATTGGCGGCGGCCACGTTGCTGCTTGCCTTTGCCTTGTTCTGCGCCTGGCAGGCCTGGTTGATCGGGCGTCAGGCGCAGGCTGTGAGCGTGGCCCGGCAGGCGCAGCAAGAGGTGGCGCAACGGCTGGGGCACACCTTGCAGGCGCGGCATGCGCGCGTTGACCGGGCCCTGGCCGACCCCGCCGTACGGGCCGGATTGTCCCGGGGCGACCCGGCCGGGCGGGCCGCGGCTGCCCGCCGCGTCCAGACGTTGTTGCCGCAGGCGCGGCACGTGCAGTTTTTCAGCCCCTCGCTGGAAGAGGTGCTGCGCGCCGACTATCAGAAGTTCGGCTACGCCAAGGCCGCGTGGCTGATGCAGTTGAAGGATGCCGCCCCGAAGGACGCCTCGCGCATGCGCGCGATCCGGCGCGGCCGGGAACATCTGCTCGGCCTGGCCCGCCGCGTGGAGGCGGCCGGTGGCGGGATACAGGCCTATGTCTGGCTGGATTGGCCGCTGGCGCCGCTGACGAACTCGCTGGCCGCGGTCGATGCGGGCAGGGGGCGCGTGGCCTTGCGCCAGGGACCGGGCAGCCAGGGCATGGTGCTGGCGGCACGCGGCCGTACCGACGTGTTCGCGCCTGCCGGTACAGGCCTGCGCGTGGCGGCCAGCGACCTGTGGGTGACGGCGGCCATGCCGCGCGCGCCGATCGTGCTGCCCCGCCATGAGATGCTGGCGGCCGTGCTGGCCGGGGTGTCGTTAATCCTCGCTGGCGTATTGTTGTGGCTGCGTTTTCGTCGTCGTACCGAGGAGGAACCCCCGTTGTCCCATTCCGCATCCCAGCCACCGTCCGCATCCGCCGCGGCGGCTTCCGCCGCCCAACCCGCTACCGCGGGAGCCGAAACCGCCGCCGCGCCCGCGGCGGCGCCACGGGTCGAGGTGGATCCGGGCATCTTCCGGGCCTATGACATCCGCGGCGTGGTCGGCACCCAGTTGACGGCCGCGGTGGCGCGGGCCCTGGGCGGCGCGATCGGCGAGGTCATGCGCGAGAAGGGGCTGGGCGAAATCGTGGTCGGCCGCGACGGCCGCCTGTCCGGGCCGGAACTGGTCGCGGCGCTGGCCGAGGGCCTGCGCGCGGCCGGGGTGGATGTCATCGACGTGGGCGCGGTGCCGACGCCGCTGATCTATTTTGCCGCCTTCCACTTCGACACCGGCAGCGGCGTGGCCGTCACCGGCAGCCACAATCCGCCCGATTACAACGGTTTCAAGATCGTCATCGGCGGCGAGACCCTGTCCGAGGACGCCATCGCCGACCTGTGCCGGCGCATCCAGCGCGGGCGGGGCGCCGTTGCGGAGCGTGAGGGTCGTTTTCGCCAGTGCGACATCGTGGAAGAGTATGTCGAGCGCGTGGCCTCCGACGTGCAGGCCGAGCGGCCGCTCAAGGTGGTGGCCGACGCCGGCAACGGCATCGCCGGGGGCGTGGCCCCGCGCCTGCTGGAGGCCATCGGTTGCGAGGTGGCCCCGTTGTACTGCGATGTCGACGGCCATTTCCCCAACCATCATCCCGATCCGTCCGACCCGCACAACCTGGAGGACCTGATCCAGGCCGTCCAGGCCACCGACGCCGATCTGGGCGTGGCTTTCGACGGCGATGGCGACCGCCTGGGCGTGGTCACCCGCGAGGGCGAGATCATCTACCCCGACCGCCTGTTGATGCTGTTCGCGCGCGACGTGCTGGCGCGCAATCCCGGCGCCACCATCATCTACGACGTCAAGTGCACCGGCCATCTCGGGCCCGAGGTGCTCCAGGCCGGCGGCAGCCCGCTGATGTGGCGTACCGGCCATTCGCTGATCAAGGCCAAGATGCGCCAGACCGAGGCGGCGCTGGCCGGCGAGATGAGCGGCCACTTCTTTTTCCGCGAGCGCTGGTACGGCTTCGACGATGGCTTGTACTCGGCGGCGCGCCTGCTGGAAATCCTGGCCGGCGATCCGCAGCGCCGCAGCGCCGATGAGATCTTCGCCACCTTGCCCAAGGGCGTGTCCACGCCGGAATTGAAGATCACCATGGCCGAGGGCGAGAACCACCCCTTCATCGCGCGCTTCCAGAAGCAGGCCGTATTCGAGGGCGCGCGTCTGACCACCATCGACGGCGTGCGCGCCGACTGGCCCGACGGCTGGGGGTTGGTGCGGGCCTCCAACACCACGCCGGTGCTGGTGTTGCGCTTCGACGCCGAGGACGAGGCGGCGCTGGCCCGCGTCCAGCAGCGGTTCCGCGAGCAGTTGCTGGCCCTGGAGCCGGACCTCGAACTGCCGTTCTGATGTACGCGCCTGTCAGTGCGAATAGCGTGCCTGTTGCCGGGCGCGCAGCGCGCGGTAACGGGCCAGTTCCGTGGCAGCCTGCCGGCTGGCCTTGGATTTGCGCGCCTGCTGGCGCTGCAAGCGTTGCTGCTGTTCGGCCACGGCCGCGCGCTGCCGGTCGATGCGTTGCTGCAGGGACGCGGGCACGTCCTGGTCCTGGTTGCTGAAACCGGCGGCGCGCGCGAGCAGGTTGGCCAGGTTGTCCTCCTGGGACTTGAGGTTCATGCGGATGGTCTGCATGCTCCGGTCCAGGTCGTCCAGGCGTGCCTGCTGGGCGGCCTTGAAATCGGCCTCGGTGGGATAGGCCGTCAGCAGCTGGCGGTCGCGCTGTTGCTGCTGCTGCGCGGTCTGCGCCTGTGTCTGCTCTTGCGACGTTCCGGCTGGCGTCGCCGGATCCTGGCCGGGCACGTGACGCACTATCCTGCCGCTGGCGTCGAATACGTCGTAGCCCCGCGACAGCGCCTCGTGGTTGAGGCTGTCGCTGAAATGCAGCAGCCCGGTGGAATCCACCCAGCGGTAGCGGTGCGTGGCGTCGTTTTGTTGTCGCGGACCGGCCTGGGCGCACAGGGCGAGGCCCAGGAACGTGACGGCGACCGGCCAGAGTGTCAGGCGCATGTGATTGCCTCCCAGGACCAGAGTATAGCCGTGCCGCCCGCGCCGACGGTGCGCCAGCGCACAGTCAGGCCACGCCGTAGCGTTCGCGGTAGGCCAGCAGGCGGGCATGCTCGTCGACCAGTTGCGGCTGGCCGGCGGCGTAGTCGAGCACTTCGGCCAGGCCCGCTATGGCCAGTACCGGGATATCGAATTCGGCGCCGATTTCCTGCGCGGCCGAAAGCTCGCCGCGGCCGCGCTCCTGGCGGTCCAGCGCCACCAGCACGCCGGCCGGGGTGGCGCCGTGGGCGCGGATCAGCGCCAGCGATTCGCGCACGGCCGTGCCGGCGGTGATGACGTCGTCGATGATCAGCACCCGGCCGGCCAGGGGTGCGCCGACCAGCAGGCCGCCCTCGCCGTGGTCCTTGGCTTCCTTGCGGTTGTAGGCCCAGGGCAGGTCGCGGTCGTGATGCTCGGCGCTGGCGATGGCGGTGGCGGCGGCCAGGGCGATGCCCTTGTAGGCGGGGCCGAACAACATGTCCACGTCCAGGTCGCTGTCGGCCAGACGCGCGGCGTAGGCCTGGCCCAGACGCGCCAGCCCCGCGCCCGAGGCGATCTTGCCGAGATTGAAGAAATACGGACTGGAGCGCCCGGACTTGAGCGTGAACTGGCCGAAACGCAGCACGCCGTGTTCCAGCGCAAGCTCGATGAAATCGTGTTGGTAGGCGTGCATGCAGTGCTTCCTGGGCGTGCCGGCAAGCTTGTTATGATGCCGCATCACGTGCCGCGTTGCCCGCGTCACCGTTTTGCCGATACCGGGGATTTTGCATGCGCATCGTCAGCCTGAACGCCAACGGCATCCGTTCCGCCGCCCGCAAGGGCCTGTTCGACTGGTTTGCCGGCCAGGATGCCGACGTCCTGTGCATGCAGGAGACCAAGGCGCGCCGGGAGCAACTGGACGACGCGGTGTTCCATCCCGAGGGCTACCACCGCTTCCTGCACGACGCGCGCAGCAAGAAAGGCTACAGCGGCGTGGCCATCTATGCCCGGCGCGAACCGGACGAGGTGCTCGATACCCTCGGACGCGAGGATTTCGACTGTGAAGGCCGCTATCTGGAGGCGCGCTTCGGCACGCTGTCGGTGGTGTCGCTGTATTTTCCCTCGGGCTCGTCGGGCGACGAACGCCAGCAGTACAAGTTCCGCATCATGGACTGGTTTGCGGGCGTGCTCGAGCAATGGCTCGCCAGCGGCCGCGACTACGTGGTCTGCGGCGACTGGAACATCGTGCGCAGCGAGC
>CAZMMO010000188.1:0-4565 GCA_964567365.1 uncultured Rhodanobacteraceae bacterium
CCTCGCCTTCCTTGATTTCCAGCTCGGCCAGATCGGAGGCTTCGAGCAGGTCGATCAGTTTCTTGATTTTGCGAAGATCCATGAGTACGTCCCAATCAATGGTGTCGATTCGGTACAAGCGGGAGCCAGCACCCGGGGCGACTGGCGGAAAAGCGGGGGAGTCAGACGGCCGTGGCGCCGTCACTACCGGGGGACGGCAGGCGCGCCAGGGCCGCTTCCAGCGCCAGGCGGTAGCTGTCGCCGCCGAAGCCGGTGATGGTGCCCACGGCCAGGTCGGACACGTACGAGTGGTGACGGAACGGCTCGCGCGCCTTCGGGTTGGACAGGTGTATCTCGATGAACGGAATGGCCACGGCCGCCAGCGCGTCGCGCAGGGCCACGCTGGTGTGGGTGAAGGCGGCCGGGTTGATCAGCACGAAGGCGGTGCCGTCGTCGCGGGCCTGGTGCAGGCGCGCGACCAGCTCGTGTTCGGCATTGGACTGGAACCATGCCAGTTCGTGGCCGGCCGCTTCGGCGCGTGCGACCAGCGTGGCATTGATGTCGGCCAGCGTCTCGTGCCCGTAGATGGCCGGTTCGCGGGTGCCGAGCAGGTTGAGGTTGGGCCCGTGCAGGGCGAGGATCTTGGCCACGGCGGATCGTCCCGGGGGTCATGTGGTCGGGGAAGCGCCAGATTCCGTCAGCGCTTCCTCAAAGGCGCAGTGTGCGCGCATGGGGTCAACTTGTCCAGATCGGCGCAGATCGACGATGTTTGTCGACGTTTGGCGGCATGAGGCCTGGAGTTTTGCCTCAGGCGTATTCCCTGGCCCGGGCTACGGTTGCAGCCATTGCCGCAGCAGCGTGGCGTCCAGCTTGCCCAGGTGCGTGGCCACGATGCGCCCGTCGGTGCCGATCAGCACGCTGTAGGGCAGTGCGCCGAGGGTGTCGTTGAAGCGGAGGGTGGGGTCGCCGTTGCCGGCCAGCCCTTGCCAGATGGGGTAGTCGACCGGGGTGTGGGCCAGCCATTTGCGCACGTTGGCGGGGGTGTCCATGGCGATGCCGATGACCTGCACCTTGCCGGCATGCTTTTTCTGCGCCGCGGCCAGTTCCGGCATTTCCTCGCGGCAGGGATGGCACCAGGTGGCCCAGAAGTTCAACAGCACGCGCTTGCCGCGGTAGGCCGCCAGCGACTGCGGCCGGCCGTCGAGGTCGGGCAGGCGGAAGTCCGCCGGTACCCGGTCGCCGGGCTTGAGCACCTGCACGCCGTCCGGAGCCGATGGAGCGTTGGCGCGCAGGGCAGCCTGCCCCGCGGGCGAATCGAGCCCGGGTGACGGCCCGTGCAGGACGCGGCTCAGTACCGGCGGCAGGCCGCCGAGGTGAAACCAGCTGCCCAGGAACAGCGCGACGACGCCGCCGGCCAGGGCGGCCAGGAACCACAGGGAGAATTGCTTGCCCATGCGCATGTCAGCCCCGCCGTGCCTTGTCCAGGCGCTGCAGGAACGGACCGGATTTTTCGAAGCCGATCAGGCGCAGGCCGCGCATCTCCCGCCCGTCCGTGTTGTAGAAAAGGGTCGCCGGCGGTCCGAACAGGCCGAAGTGCTTGAGCAGGGCGCGGTCGGCGGCATCGTTGGCGGTGACGTCGGCCTGCAGCAGCGTGAAATGCGCCATCGCTGCGCGCACCTTCGGGTCGGTGAAGGTGAAGTGCTCCATTTCCTTGCAGCTCACGCACCAGTCGGCGTAGAAGTCCAGCATCACCGGACGGCCCGCGGCACTCGCGGCGGCCACGGCCTGCTCGAGGTCGGCCACCGTCTTGATGCGCTGGAAGGCCGGTTGCGCGCTTGCCGTGACGGGCGCGCCGCCGCGCAGTCCGGCCAATGGTTGCAGCAGGTTGCGCGAGCCGCCGGCCACGCCGACCAGCTCGGCCGCGCCCAGCACCAGCAGCACCAGTCCCGCGCTCTTCCACAGGCGCCGCCAGCCGGAAGCCCCGCTGCCCAGGCGGTCGAAGGCCCCCATGTAGACGGCGCAGCCGACCCCCAGCGCGCCGCTCATCAGCATGATCCACAGCGGGTCCAGGAAACGCGACAGCATCCAGATCGCCAGGGCCAGGAAGATCACCCCGAACACGGCCTGCACGGTCTTCATCCACGGCCCGGTATGCGGCAGCCAGCGGCCGGCGGCAACGCCGAACACGACCAGCGGCGCGCCCATGCCCAGGCTGAGCAGGAACAGCGCCAGCGCGCCGAACGCCGGGTCGTGGCTCTGCGCGATGTACAGCACCGCGCCGGCCAGCGGCGGCGCCACGCAGGGGCCGACGATCAGGGCCGAAAGCACGCCCATCACCGCCACGCCGACCAGCGAGCCGCCGCGTTGCCGGTTGCTGGCCGCGGTGATGCGTTTTTGCAGCGCCGCCGGTGGTCGCAGTTCATAGAAGCCGAACATCGACAGCGCCAGCAGCACGAACAGCAGGGCGAAGGCGCCCAGCAGCCAGGGCGACTGGAAGGCGGCTTGCACGCTGGCGCCGATCAGCCCGGCGATGACGCCGGCGATCACGAACACCACGCTGGAGGCCAGCACGTAGACCACGCTCAGCACCAGGGCGCGCGTGGTGGACAACTGCCGCCCCGCGGCGGCTCCCGCGATCAGCCCCGACAGGATCGGGATCATCGGCAGCACGCAGGGGGTGAAGGCCAGCAGCAGGCCGGCGGCAAAAAAGCCCAGCAGGGCCAGCCAGCGGCTGTTGCCGGCGAGGCTCCCGGCCAGTTGCTGCACCGCCGACTGCGCGGCAGCTCCGTCGGTCGCTGCAGGTCCCGCCGATGGCGGCGTAACGGCGGCGGCGGCGGTCGAGGCCTTGGCCGCGCCGGCACCCGCGCCCGACAGCGTCACCGGCACGGTACGCGTCATCACCGGGTAGCAGATGCCGTGTTCCTTGCAGCCCTGGAAGGTGGCCTTGAGGGTCAATTGCCGCGTGCCGGCGGGGACGTTGCGGAGCGCCACCGGCAGATCCAGCTCGCCGAAATACACGATGGTGCTGCCGAAGTAGGCGTCATGGTGGGCCACGCCGGTGGGCCAGCGCGGCGTGCCCAGGCTGGCGCCGTGGGCATCCACCAGTTCGAGACGGGTCTGGTCCCGGTACAGGTAGTAGCCCTTGGGCATCACCCAGCGCAGCAGCAGCTGGTCGGGCGCGGCGGCGATGGCGGAAAAGCGGAAGGCCTGCTGTGGCGGCAGGGCTTGCGCCGAACCGGCGCCACCGGGTGCCGCCGCGGGAAAACCGATGGCCGGGTGGAAACTGCTGTCCGGCAGGGTCGTCGGGCTGGTGCCGCCGGAGGCGGCCGGCGGCAGCGTCAGGGTCAGCTTTTGCGTGTGCGGGGGATAGCAGATCTTGGGGTCGACCTCGTGGCACCCCTGGTAGGTGACGGCCAGGCGCACCTGGCGGGCGTCCGGGTCGAGCCGCGTGTAGGGCAAAGTGGCGGACAATTGGTGGTGATAAATCACCACGTCGCCCAGGAACGGGTCGTGTTCCTGTTCGCCCGCGGGCAGGGTGAGCTTGCCGGCCTGGATGTCGCCGTCGAGCACCTTGACGTGGATGCGCCCGCGGTACAGGTAATAGTGGTCGGCGATGGCCCAATGCAGGTCGATGCGCCCCGGTTCCCGGCTGCTGGCGGTGAGGCGGAAGGCGTCGGTCACCTTGAGCAGTCCGGCGCCCGGCGCCTGGGCCCGGGCCGGCCCGCCCGTGGCCGCCAGCATCAGCAGGCCGGCGGCGAGGGCGAAGACGAAGCGTTGGAGGAGTCGGGTCGGAAACATGCGTCGGTGCGGATGCCTGACGCGGCAGGGCGCCGCGTTGCCGCATCCATTATGACGGTCCGCCGCGCGATTTGCTCCCGACTGCGACCATGGGCCCCTCCTGGAAACCCCGCGAAACCTCCCGCCGTAGGAGCGCACCCGGGCGCGACCGGCATCAGCGTCCAAGTGAGCCTCACGCCAGTCGCGCCCAGGTGCGCTCCTACGCGACGGATTGCTGCAGCCAGTCCAGGTAGGCCGGCAGGCCGTCCTCGATGGGCAGGGCGATCAGCTCCGGCACGTCATAAGGATGCAGCGCCAGCAGCCGTTTACGCAGTGTTGGCAGGCGCTCGCCGGTGGTCTTGATCAGCAGCAGCACCTCGGTATCTTCCTCGACGCGCCCCTCCCAGCGGTAGACCGAGGTCGCGCCCGGCACCCGACTGACGCAGGCGGCCAGGCGCTCCTCCACCAGCGCGCGGGCGATGCGCGCGGCGCTGTCGGCGTCCGGGCAGGTGGTGAGGGCGAGCAGGCAGGTGGCCATGGGTGAGAAGCGAGTGAAGAGAAGTGAGAAAAGCAGAGTAGGTGCTGTGTCAGCCCGATGCCAGGGCGGCCCACTCTACTTTTCTCACTTCTCTTCACTATTTTTCTGGTCAAGGCCTTGAAAGCCGCCAATCCATCCCTACAATTGGCACTCACTACCGTCGAGTGCTAACAAGACGGTTCCAACCCTTTCACCACCGCCTTCAAGAAGGTAACTGTCATGAGCAAACTGCGTCCGCTGCACGATCGCGTCATCGTCAAGCGTCTGGAAG
>CAZMMO010000189.1:0-4560 GCA_964567365.1 uncultured Rhodanobacteraceae bacterium
GAGGTGCGCGGCAACGGTGCCATTACGCGCCCGGCAGCCTGCCAGGCGATGGACATGCTGAAGGTCGATGCCGAGGGTTTCGACGAACTGGACCGGCGCCTGCTGGGCATCATCATCGAGCATTTCGACGGTGGCCCGGTGGGCGTGGAGTCGTTGGCCGCCGCGCTCAGCGAGGATCGCGGCACGCTCGAGGACGTGGTCGAGCCCTACCTGATCCAGCAGGGCTTTCTGCTGCGCACCGCGCGCGGACGCATGGCCAGCGCCCGCGCCTGGCGGCACCTGGGGCTGGAGCCGCCGCCGAAGCAGGTGCAGGGTGTGGATTTGTTTGATGATGGGGCTCGGGATCCGGGACCCGGGACCCGGGACCCGGGAGGCGCGTAGGCCTTCGCGGCGTCGTCCCGGCTTGTGTCGCCGCAATGATAAGGTAGCCTTCCCGAGTCCCGCGTCCCGATACCCCCGCTCCCGCCGATGCCCTCGACCGAATCCTCTTGCGCAACCTTCACCTGGCGTGTACGCGTCTACTGGGAAGACACCGACGCCGGTGGCGTCGTCTACCATGCCGGTTACCTGCGCTTCATGGAACGCGCCCGCAGCGAATGGATGCGGGCCCGCGGCGTCGACCAGGGTGCGTTGCGCGCGGCAACCGGCATCGGCTTTGTGGTGCGCGACATGCAGATCGACTTCCTGGCTCCGGCGCGCCTGGACGATGAACTGGACGTCTCGGTGCGTGTCCAAACCCTGCGTCGCGCCAGCCTGACATTCATGCAGGATGTGCGACGCTGCACGGATCGTGCCGAACTGGTGCGGGCCGCGGTGCGCGTGGCTTGCGTGGATATCGATACAATGCGCCCGGCACCCTTTCCCGAAAACCTCGCTGCAAGGATTTCCTGATCGATGAACGGCCATCTCGACATTCTCGACCTGCTCGCACAGGCCAGCATTCCGGTAAAGCTGATATTGCTGCTGCTGCTGGCCTTTTCGTTCCTGTCCTGGGTGATCATCGTGCGCAAGTACGGCCTGCTCAAGCAGGCCATGGAAGCGGCCGACGAGTTCGAGGAGCGGTTCTGGTCCGGCACGGACCTGGCGGCGCTGTTCCGTGAGGTGAGCGGCCGCGGGGACAATGCCGCCGGCATCGAGACGGTGTTCGAGTCCGGTTTTCGCGAGTTTGCGCGCCAGCGCCAGCGCAAGTTCTCCGACCCGCAGCGCCTGATCGACGGCACCGAGCGGGCCATGCGCGTGGCCAGCACCCGCGAGGTGGAACGCCTGGAGCACAATCTGGAGTTTCTGGCCAACGTGGGCTCGATCAGCCCGTATATCGGGCTGTTCGGCACGGTGTGGGGCATCATGGCCGCCTTCCAGGGGCTGGGTGCGGTCAAGGAAGCCACCATCGCCATGGTGGCGCCGGGCATTTCCGAGGCGCTCGTGGCCACGGCCATGGGCCTGTTCGCGGCCATTCCGGCGGTGTGGGCCTACAACCGCTATGCCAACAAGGTGGACCGCATCGCCAGTCGCTACGAGACCTTCCAGGAAGAGTTTTCCTCGGTGCTGCAGCGCCAGTTGGGTGCGGGCGAGGACGCCTGAGGGAGCCGGCCATGCGAACTTCCCCCAGATCCCGGCGCCGGCAGCGCCGCCTGATGTCCGAAATCAACGTGGTGCCCTACATCGACGTGATGCTGGTGCTGCTGATCATCTTCATGGTCACCGCGCCGCTGCTGCATCTGGGCGTGGACATCCAGTTGCCGCAATCGGCCGCCAAGTCGCTCGAGAACGACCAGGAGCCGGTGCTGGTCAGCATCGACGAGAGCGGCCAGATGTATCTCACCCTGGGCAACCAGCCGCGCGAGCCCATCGACGACGCCGAGCTGGTGCGCAAGGTGCATGCCTTCGTCGACCAGAATCCCAAGGTTTCGGTACTGGTCGGCGGCGACAAGCGCGTGGACTATGGCCGCATCTACCAGGCCATGGTGTTGCTGCAGCAGGCCGGGGTGCCGCATGTGGGCTTGATGAGCCAACCGGCCTCCCAGCCGGGTGATGCGCATCATGGACGAAAGTAAGCGCACGCCCCGGGCTGTCCTGTGGTCGGCAGTGCTGCATCTGGGGCTGGCCGGGTTCCTGTTCCTGACCACGCTCTCGTGCACCGCCTGGGAGCACGTGTTCACGGCCCTGCATTTGCCCGAGGGCCTGAATCCGGTGACCTGCGCGCGGCCGCTTTCGTTGCAGGGACCGGTGATCCAGGCCACGCTGGTGGGCGCTTCCGCGGCGCCGCTGCCGCCGGCGATCGAGCACAAGGCGGAAAAGCCGTCGATCCCGCCGCCCAAGCCGTCCAAGCCCGTCATCAAGCAGGAGAAACCCAAGGTTCCGCCGCTGCAGACCCTGCCCGCGCCGCCCAAGCAACCGGATGTGCGCGACCAGGAAAAGGTGGTGGCCGAGGCCAAGCAGAAGGCCGAGCAGGCCAAGCGCGCGCAGGAAGAAAAGCAGAAACAGCGCATGTCCGAACTGGAGGCCAAGCAGCGGCAGGCCAAGCTGGACAAGATCTTCCAGCAACTGGCCAAGGCCAGGAGCCAGAGCGAGAGCGCCAGCCGCCGCAGCGAGCTGGAGAAACAGAAGCTGGCGCAATTGAAGGACCTCAAGAAGGCTGACAAGAAGGCGCCCGCGCAGCCTTCCGGCGTGAAGCAGGCGAAGCAGGCCCGCAGCGGCAACAACGGCACGTCCACCGACGCCTATATCGCCGCCATTCAGAACGCGGTCACGCAAGCGTGGCTGCGCCCGGATAACATTCCCGATGGCTCCGTGTGTCCCATCCACATCGTGCAGATTCCCGGGGGGCAGGTCATCAGCGTTACCATCGATCCGCGTTGTCCTTTCGGTGCGGCGGCCAGGCGTTCGGTCAAGAACGCGGTGTTGCGGGCCCAGCCCCTGCCGTACAAGGGCTACGAAAAGGAGTTCGAGAGCAACCTCACCCTCAATTTCAAGGTGAACAATTGAGCATGATGCGTTCCATGAAAAAGCGCACGACCTTCGTCTTGCTGCTGCTTGCGGGCCTGTGCTGGGCCGCCGCGACCCCGGCGCTGGCGCAGAGCCTGACCGTCGACATCGTCAACGGCACCAAGTCGGCCCTGCCCATCACCGTGGTGCCGTTCGCCGACGAGAATGCCGGTCTGCCGCCGTCCACCAAGGTATCCAAGGTGGTCGGCATGGACCTGGCGCGCAGCGGCAAGTTCCGCACCCTGCCGGACGAGGACCTGGTGGCCTATCCCCACCGCGGCCACGAGATCAAGTTCGCCGCCTGGAAGCTGCTCAAGCAGGACTACATCGTGGTCGGCCACGTGGGCGACGCCGGCGGCGGCGCGTTCAAGGTGACGTACGAGCTGTGGGACGTCAATCGCCAGCAGCAGATGCTGAGCCAGTCCTATACCGCGCAGCCGGCCGACCTGCGCGGCGTGGCGCACCAGATCGCCGACGCCATCTACGAGAAGATCCTCGGCGTGCCCGGGGCCTTCTTCACGCGCATTGCCTACGTCACGGCCACGGGCACGGGCAACCACATGACCTATTCGCTGATCGTGGCCGATTCGGACGGCTACAATCCGCAGGTGGTGGTGCGCTCGCACGAGCCGCTGCTGTCGCCGAACTGGTCGCCCAACGGCAAGGAACTGGCCTACGTGTCCTTTGAGAGCGGCGACTCGGCCATCTACATCCAGAACCTGGCCACCGGCTCGCGGCGCCTGGTGTCCGGACGCAAGGGCATCAACGGCGCGCCCGCGTTTTCCCCGGACGGGACCAAACTGGCGGTTTCGCTCTCCTACCAGGGCAATCCGGAGATCTACGTCATGGACCTGGCCAGCGGCAAGGAAACGCGCCTGACCCACAATTACGCCATCGATACCGAGCCCGAATGGATGCCGGACGGGCAGCATGTCGTGTTCACTTCCGACCGTGCGGGAAAGCCGCAACTGTATGAAATTCCCACCGCTGGAGGCTCCCCGGAGCGACTCACCTTCCAGGGTTCGTACAATTCGAACGCCTCGGTCGCCTACAAAGGCAAGCAGATTGCCATGGTACAAGGCAATGGGAACGTGTATCGTATTGCCGTCATGGATCGCAGCCTGGGCGGGCAGGAGCATTTCGTCTCACCGGGGAATTTCGACGAAGATCCCAGCTTTGCACCGAATGGAAGCATGCTTTTGTACGCCGCGACGCAAGGAACGCGTGGCGTGCTTTATGCGGTGTCGGCGGACGGCAGCGTACGCCAGCGACTGGTGCTGGCCAATGGCAGCGTCCGTTCGCCCGCCTGGGGGCCGTTCAGGCCGCACCAACAATGAATAACAAGAAACATCCGGCCGGGTTTCCGGCAAACAACGACTTCGGACTTCCACACAGTTGAAGGAAAGTGCCATGAACAAGAGTGTTCGTCTTACCCTGATCGCGTTGACGTGTGCCTTCGCCGTCGCCGCCTGCAGCAAGAAGCAGGAGACCAAGCCCACGCCGCCACCGCCACCGCCACCGCAGCCCACGCAGACCCAGCCGGCGCAGCCGACCGGTTACACCCCGGCCGACCTG
>CAZMMO010000190.1:0-4488 GCA_964567365.1 uncultured Rhodanobacteraceae bacterium
GGGCGATGACGTTGGGCACGTGGGTGCCGTAGTAGCCCTGGCCGATGAAACTGCGAAAAACCTTGTTTTTCCGTGCGATGGCGCGGATCTTTGCCAGCGCCTCGACCTCGGTCACGGCTTCGGGCAGGTCCAGCGGTTCGGTCGACTTGATGCCGGCCGGCACGATCGCGTCGGTCATCGCCTGCAGCGACGGCTGGCCGACGGTTTCCAGCATGGCGGCGGTCTCGGCCTCGTCCGGGCCGATGTGGCGGCCGATGAAGGCGTCGTGCTGTTCGAGGTCGCGCAGCGAGGGGGTGGTTTTCTGGTTCATGGCAAAGGGGTCCGGTGTGGCGTCGTGGAAACGTCATGTGCCCCTCTGTTCTTTTGCCTGAGAGTTTGGAAACGCGGCCTGCGCATTTCGTGCCCCTTCGGCGCCGGATTCAACCGGTCTCTCCAGAGTTTTTCACGCATGGAGGTGCTGGGCCTGAGCGATTACGGGCGGTTGCGCCTTCGGCAGCGGCAGTGCCGCTTCTCCCACCATGCCTGCGAGCGACCGATTATAGTGGCAATGTGTACCTGCGAACACCTGACCCGCCGTCACGCGGGCGGGCTCGGCATGAGGCGTTTCGGCATGATCAATATTCGCGGCCTCGACCATGTGGTGCTGCGTGTTGCGGATGTGCAGCGCGCCGTCGATTTTTATTGCGACGCGCTCGGCTGCCGGGTGGAAAAGCGCCAGGACGGCATCGGCCTGGTGCAGTTGCGTGCCGGGTTGTCGTTGATCGACCTGGTCGACGTCGATGGCAAACTGGGTCGGGCCGGCGGCGTTGCGCCGGGCGCGGAAGGCCGCAACATGGACCATTTCTGCGTACGCGTGGAGCCCTACGACGAGCAGGCCATCCTCGCCCACCTGCGCGGACATGGCGTGCGCATCGGCGATGCCGGCTCGCGCTATGGCGCCGAAGGCAAGGGGCCTTCGATCTACATCTTCGATCCCGACGGCAATACCGTCGAACTGAAAGGGCCGCCGGACCTGCCGTCGACCTGAGCAACCGGCCGGTGGCCGGAGGGAGGACTGCATGAATTCGCGAATCCACTGGTGGCCGCTGGCCGCGGTATTGCTGGTGGCCGGTTGCGGCCGGCAAGCAGAGACGCCGGTCCCGGGCACGGCTTCCACCGCGTCGGCGGCCTCCACGGTGGCGGTCGTATCGGCGGACAAGGCTGCCGTGCGCAAGGTGGTGGAGCGCTTCGGCACGCAAATGCAGAAGGTGTCCGTGCTGGCGCCGCCCGCAGCCATGCGCCCGCAATTGAAGAAGGTCTACGGCGGCCTGCTGACGTCGGCCCTGTTGCAGGCGTGGCTGGACGATCCGTCGCAAGCGGTCGGACGCGAGGTGTCCAGCCCGTGGCCGGCGGGCATCGATGTCGACGATGTCGACTGCCCGACGACCACCCGCTGCCGTGTGCAGGGCCAGGTGCGCTACCTCACCAGCAACGAAGTCGAACATGGCGGCGTGGCGGAGCGGCGCCCGATACGGTTGCGCGTGGAGCGGAAAACCGCTGCAGGTTGGCGCATCGCCGCCGTGGAAATCGGCAAGCCCTGACCCCTTGTAGGAGCGCACCTGGGCGCGATGGCGTGATGTCTTGTAAGAACATGAAATATCACGCCATCGCGCCCAGGTGCGCTCCTACAAATGCGGGGTCGGGCGGTTCGGGTCTTTTTGGGATGGCGCGGGCGGGACGCGCGGGTCTCCGGCTTCCCGGTCCCGCTGCAGGGCCGCGCGGGCCAGCAGGATCATGGTGATCGGCACGGTGGCGGTCACGAACACGCCGACGAGGACGGGCCCCAGGACGAGATGCCCGCGCGCCAGCGAAAAAATCAGGACCGTGGCGACGATCGTCAGGAACAGGCCCAGCGTCGTGCCCAGGGTGGTGGCATGCAGACGACTGTAGAAATTCTTCAGCCGCAACAGGCCGATCGAGCCGATGAGGGCCAGCAATGCACCGGCGAGCACCAAGGCGGCGACCAGCAGGGCGGCCCAGTCCGGCAGGGAAGCGGGCGTGTTCATTCGATCACCTCGCCGCGCATCAGGAACTTGGCGAACGCCGAGGTGCTGGCGAACCCCAGCACGGCAATGACCAGGCAGGCGGCCACATACAACAGGCTGCCGGTACGGATGCCGATACTGAGCAGCAACAGCATGGCGTCGACGTACAGGGCGTCGAAGGCCGCCACGCGGTCCTGCGCACGCGGTCCGCGCACGATGCGCACGATGGCCAGGGCCATGGCCAGCAGCAACAGCAATTGGGCGCCGCCGACGGCGACGGCGACGATGGCGTCGATCATGGGAACACCTCCCGCAGCGCCGGTTCGTAGCGCTGCTTGATGTTGCGGACCAGTTGCTCGCGGGTGGCGATGTCCAGCACGTGGATGGTGAGCCGGCGCAGGTGCGAATCGTGACTCACCCAGATGGTGCCCGGCGTGGCGGTGATGATGCACGCCAGCAGGGCCAGCGCGGCGGGTTGCTCCACTTCCAGCTCGATCGCCACGAAGGCGGACGTGTGCGGGCGGCCCGTCACGATCAACCGCACCACCGCCCAGTTCGAGGCGATGATGTCGACGACCACGCGCAGGCCCAGCGCCAGCAGCTTGCCGGCATGGCGCACGCGCACGCGTGGTGCGTCCAGTCGCGACCACAGCCGCGACAGGCCCAGCCCGATGACCAGTCCGGCCAGGATCGTGCCCGCGGCCAGGCTTTGCTGCAGCGCCAGCCATGCCAGCAGCAGCGTGGCGATCAGCAGCGGGTGCGCCAGCCAGCGTTTCATGGGCGCACCCGTGTGGCTTGCGACAGGACGGCCTGGATGTACTGCCCCGGCGTGTGGATCTGGTGTGCCGTCGCCTGCAGGTAGCGCCACGGGGATGCGGCCGTGAAGACGAGCACCAGGCCGATGGTCAGCAACACGGCCACCGAGACCGTTTCGCGTGCGTGCACGCGCGGGAACACCCGCTCTTCCGGATCGGCCCAGAAGATCTGGATCCCGGCGCGGCACAGGGCGATGATGCTGCACACGCCCGCCGCCAGGATCAGGGCGAACAGGACCGTGGCGGCCGGACCGCCGGCCAGCATCGGCGCCAGCAGGGCGAATTTGGCCAGGAAGCCGGCCATCGGCGGCAGGCCCGAAAGCAGCAGCGCGCAGGCCAGGAAGCAGGCTCCCAGGATGACCAGTTGCGCCGGTTCGACCACGCGGCTTTCGTCCTCGGCGGTGTACAGGGCGTCGCCGACTGGGTCGTAGGGCTCGAGTTGTTCGGTGCCTTCGGGTTCGTCCCAGGGCGCGACCAGGCCGGTCAGCAGGAACAGTGCGGCGATGCCGAGCACGGAGATCACCAGGTAGGCCAGCGCGCCTGCGGTCACCGCCGGCTGGTGCAGGGCGATGGCGCCCAGCAACGTGCCCGAAGAAACCAGCACGCAATAGCCGGCCAGTTTGCCCAGCTCGCGCGCGCCGAGCAGGCCGATGGCGCCCACCACCAGCGTGATCATGCCGGCCCCCAGCAGCCAGCCGCTGCCGAAATGCGCCGAAGCCGGGCCGGCATCCGCCCCGAACAGCAACAGGCCCAGGCGCAGCAGCACATAGATGCCGAGCTTGGTCATGATCGAGAACAGGGCCGCCACCGGCGGCGTGGCCGCCGAATAGGTGCGCGGCAGCCAGAAGCCCAGTGGCCACACCGCCGTCTTGACCAGGAACGCCAGCCCCAGCAGGGCCGCGCCGCCATGCAAGAGGTTGCGCGTAGGTCCGGGCAGGGTCGGGATCTTGCGCGCCAGCTCGGCCATGTTGAGCGTGCCGGTGACGCCGAAGATCAGGCCCACACCCAGCAGGAACAACATCGATGCGGCCAGGTTGATGGCGATGTAATGCAGCCCTGCGCTGGTGCGGCGGGCGCCGGAGCCGTGCAGGGCCAGGCCGTAGGAGGCCGCCAGCAGCACCTCGAAAAACACGAACAGGTTGAACAGGTCGCCGGTGAGAAAGGCGCCGTTGAGTCCCAGCAACAGCAATTGCACCAGCGGTTGGAAGCGCGCGCCGCGGTATTGCCAGCGGCCCAGCGCGTACGGCATCACGGACAGCGCCAGCACCGCCGTGAGCAGCAGCATCAGCACCGACAGGCGGTCGGCCACCAGCACGATGGCGAAACGCGCCGGCCAGTCGCCGATGGCATAGACGAAGGTGCGGCCACCTGCATCGGGCCCGGACACCATCCACATCAGGCCCGCGGCGACGAGCAGCAGCAACACGCACGAAGCCAGGCTCAGCACGGAGGCAAGGCGCCGGTGCCGGGTGCCCGCCAGCAACTGCAGCGCGGCGACCGCGAGCGGGATCAGCAGCGGCGCGATGACGAGATGGGCGGTCACGGCGATCCGTCCTCCCCGTCGACGTGGTCGTTGCCGGTCAGACCGCGCGAAGCCAGCAGCACCACCAGGAACAGCGCCGTGGTGGCGAAGCCGATGACGATGGCGG
>CAZMMO010000191.1:0-4460 GCA_964567365.1 uncultured Rhodanobacteraceae bacterium
TTCATCATCGTCGAGAACGACAAGATCGGGCCCGAGCACAACTACTCGCACGAAAAGCTCACGACCGTGCTGGCCGTCTACCGCTTCCACGGGTTCGACCAGGCGTTGAAGATGGTGGAGCAGATCTACGCCGTGGGCGGCAAGGGACATTCGTGCGGCATCTACTCGCACGACGACGCGCACATCGATGCGCTGGCGCGGATCGCGCCGGTCAGCCGCATGATGGTGCGCCAGCCGCAGTCGAAGGCCAACGCCGGTTCGTTCACCAACGGCATGCCGATGACCTCGAGCCTGGGCTGCGGCATCTGGGGCGGCAACATCACCAACGAGAACATCCATCTGAAACACTTCCTGCAGACCACCTGGGTCAGCCGCCCGATTGCCGAGGACCGGCCCTCGGAGCAGGAGTTGTTCGGAGAGTTCTACGACACGGAGGCATTCTGATCATGGCCGCCACCGTTGCCCAATTGCTGGTCCGCTACCTCGAAAACCGCGGGGTGAAGCACGTGTTCGGCCTGTGCGGACACACCAACATCGCGGTGTTGTCCGCCCTGTCGGAAAGCTCCGTCCGGTTCGTCAACGTGCGCCACGAGCAGATCGCCGCCCACGCCGCCGATGGATATGCGCGCGTGGCGGGGCGCGCGTCGGTGTTGCTGACGCACCTCGGGCCGGGACTTACCAATGCCGCAACCGGCGTCGCCAACGCGGCGCTCGATTGCATACCGATGGTCGTGATCGCCGGTGACGTGCCGTCGCATTATTTCGGCAAGCATCCGCACCAGGAAGTCAATCTGCATGCCGATGGCGCGCAGTACGAGATCTACCGGCCCTTCGTCAAGCGCGCCTGGAGGGTCGATCGCGCCGACCTGATGCCGGAGGTGCTGGAAAAGGCCTTCCAGCTTGCCGAAAGCGGACAGCCCGGGCCGGTCCTGGTGGACGTGCCCATGGACGTATTCTCGCAGGAACTGGACCCGGCGTTGTTCGAGCGCCAGCGTCACAATGCTTCGCAACTGCGGGCACCAACCATGGCACGCGAGGATGCCGTCGAAATCGTGCGCAGCCTCGGCGAGGCCGGGCACCCGCTGATCCATGTCGGCGGCGGCGTCATCGGCGCACGTGCCTGCGACGAGCTGCGCGCCCTTGTGGACCACCTGTCCATCCCGGTGACGCACAGCCAGATGGGCAAGGGCGCCCTGCCGGACGATCACCCCCTGGTCGTCGGCATGACGGGCTTCTGGGGCACCCGGTACGCCAATGACAGTTGCCGTGGGGCCGACCAGATTCTGGCCCTGGGCACGCGCTTCAAGGAAGCCGATTCCAGTTCCTGGTATCGCGGCTACACCTTCGACATCCCGCCCACGCGCTTGATGCACATCGACATCGACCCGACGGAAATCGGCCGCAATTTCCCCACGGCGGTGGGCGTGGTGGCCGACCTCAAGCAGGCGCTGCGCGTGCTGGTGGAGGTTGCGCGCGAGTTGTACCCCGAAGGGCGGGAAAACGATGCGCTGAAGGCGGAGATCGCCGAGCAGCGCCAGCAGTTCGCCGCGACCAACGCGGCCATGCAGCACAGCGACGCCTATCCGATGATGCCCGAACGCATCCTGGCCGAGGTCCGCGAGGTCCTGCCGCGTGACGCGATCATCACCACCGATGTCGGCTGGAACAAGAACGGGGTGGGCCAGCAGTTCCCGGTCTATACCCCCGGCAGCGTGCTCACCCCCGGCGGCTACGCCACCATGGGGTTCGGACCGTCCGGCGCCATCGGCGCAAAGCTGGCGGCGCCGGATCGGGTCGTCGTGTCCCTGGTCGGCGATGGTGGTTTTGGGCAAAATCCCGCGGCACTCGCGACCGCGGTGGCCGAAAAGCTTCCCATCGTCTGGGTGGTCATGAACAACAACGCGTTCGGAACGATCGCGGGGTTGGAGAAGGCCCACTATGGAACCAGTTTTGGCTGCGCTTTTCCGGAGGCGACGGACGGGCTGGAAAACCTGACGCCCGACTACGCGCGGGTCGCGCAGGCGTATGGTTGCGAAGGGGTCCGCGTTGGCACGGCGGCCGGGTTCAAGCCGGCACTGGAGCGGGCGTTGCAGTCCGGCCGGCCCTTCGTGATCGACGTGATGATGAAAAACAACCCGACACCGACCACCGGATACTGGAACATCCTGGACATCTACTCGCCTGGCAAGAAGGTATCCCATGTGGCGACGGATTGACCCCGGCGTGGGCAGCATCGACGGAACCGGTCCCTTGTTTTCGGCAATTGGGGTTTGATCATGAAGGTCGAGGAAAGACCATCGTTTCTGGTCGGGTTGATCGGGGCGAACATCCAGGATTCCCTGTCACCGGCCATGCACGAGGGTGAGGGGGAACGCCGCGGCTTGCGTTACATGTACCGCCGGCTGGACATCGCCGTGCTCGACCTCGGTGCCGACGCGCTTCCGAAACTGCTCGACGCGACGCAGCTGGCCGGATTTTCGGGATTGAACATTACCCATCCCTACAAGCAGGAAGTGATCCCGCTGCTCGATGAATTGTCGGAGGAGGCGAAAGTCATCGGTGCCGTCAATACGGTGGTTTTCAAAAAAGGCCGCCGCATCGGACACAATACCGACTACTGGGGATTCGAACAGAGCATGCGCGAAAACCTGGAGAAGGTGAACGTGCGGGACGTAGTGCTGCTGGGAGCGGGCGGTGCCGGCTCCGCCGTGGCACATGCGCTTGTGCAAGTCGGCGTGCAGCGCCTGTACATCCACGATCTCGACACCGAAAAGGAAAAGACGCTCGTCCAGGCCTTGTCCGAGCGTTTCGGTGCGGGCCGGGCCTTTGCGGTCGACGACCTGACCTGGGCCATGAAAAGGGCCGACGGACTGGTTCATGCCACCCCAACGGGGATGGCGGGCCATCCCGGCATGCCACTGTCCGTGAACCTGCTGGACTCTTCGCAATGGGTCGCGGAAATCGTGTACTTTCCCCTGGAAACCGAGCTGCTTCGGTCGGCACGCCAACTTGGCTGCAAGACGATCGACGGTGGCGGCATGGCCGTCTATCAGGCGGTCAAATCCTTCCAGCTGTTTACCGGTACCCAGGCCGACGCGGTGGCCATGCGACGGGATTTCGAAACACTCGTCGGGCGGCAGCAACCGGAGGCGTGGGCCTCCACGTGAGTGGTCCTGACGACGAGGTGACGAAGTGGAACCCATGACGACCCAACCGCCGGACGCTCCTTCAAGGCAAGCCTCGCCCCGCCGCAGCCGGGTGCGGATCGTCATCCTGCTGCTGATCAGCATCGCGACCATGATCAACTACCTGGACCGCACGGTGATCAGCATCGCGGCCCCGGACATGTCCCAGGACCTGGGCCTGAACGACGTGGTCATGGGAATCGTCTTTTCGATGTTCTCCTGGACCTACGCCGCGTCGCAGATTCCGGGTGGAGCGATCCTGGATCGGATCGGCGTACGCCTGGCCTACTTCTGGTCGATGGCTGTCTGGTCCGTTTTCACCCTGTTGCAAGGCGCTGTGACCGGTCTGTACACCCTGTTGGCTTGCCGTCTCGGCCTGGGCATCGCGGAGGCTCCGTGTTTTCCCGCGAATGGCAGGATCCTCAGTACCTGGTTTCCCCAGCACGAGCGGGCCAGGGCGACCAGCGCCTTCACCATCGGCGAGTATTTCGGCCTGGCGTTTTTCAGTCCGCTGCTGTTCTGGATCGTCGCCGCATTCGGGTGGCGCAGTTTGTTCGTGATCACGGGCATCATAGGTTTGGCGTTCGCCGCGGTCTGGATACGCAAGTATCGCGAGCCGCATGAGTCGAAACACGTCAACCAGGCCGAACTCGATTACATCCGCGCGGGCGGAGGGCTGAGCCATGCGGGGCCGCCGGCGCGCTTCGACTGGCGCAACGTGGTGCGCCTGTTGCGCAAGCGCCAGATCCTGGGTGCCGCGATTGGCCAGTTCGGAGGCAACTCCACCCTCATCTTCTTCCTGACTTGGTTCCCGACCTACCTGGTCACCCAGCGCCACATGGAATGGCTCAACGCGGGGTTCTTCGTCGTCCTGCCCTTCATTGCCGCCGCATTCGGCCTGGTCGTCGGAGGGTGGCTTTCGGACTGGATCATCCGCCACACGGGCTCGGCCAGCCTGGGACGGAAGTTGCCGGTCATCGCGGGCCTGCTGCTGGCCACGACCATCGTCATAGCGGCCTTCGTCGACAGCAACGAGCTGGTCATTCTCGTCATGTCGATCGCATTCTTCGGCCAGGGCATGGTCGGGCTGGGCTGGACATTGTTGACCGACGTCGCACCCAAACAATACCTGGGCCTCAGCGGCGGCATCTTCAATTTCGTGGCCAATCTCGCGGGCATCCTCACGCCCATCATCATCGGCGTCATCGTGGGCGGGACGGGATCGTTTTTCGGCGCCCTGGTCTACGTGGCCGCCGTGGCCGCGATCGGCGCCAT
>CAZMMO010000192.1:0-4457 GCA_964567365.1 uncultured Rhodanobacteraceae bacterium
AAAATAGAGAAAGCGGCTTGAGGCTCGTTCGTGCCAGGGTGTCAGGTACATTTTCCGGCCCGTCGTCCCTCGTATCTGGCGAACGACTCGCGCCAGAAAATGTACCTGACACCCCGCGCATCCCCATCCCCCCGCAAGCCCCGCATTCACGACCGCAAGCTACACTTGCGCGCATGACACCCACCCTGCACCGTAAACTGGAAAGTCTCGCCGAACGCCACGAGGAAATCGCCCGGTTGCTGGCGCAGCCGGAGGTGGCCGCCGATGCCGATCGTTTCCGCAAGCTGTCGCGCGAATACGCCCGGCTGGACGAACTGGTGGCGGCGTGGAAGACCTGGCAAGCGACCACGCGTGAACTCGACGACGCCCGCGCCATGCTGGACGATCCCGAGCTGCGCGAGCTGGCCGCCGGCGACATCGAACGCCTGGAAAAACGACTCGGCGAACTGGACGAACGGCTCAAACGACTGCTGCTGCCAAAGGACCCGCGCGACGAGGCCGACCTGTTCCTCGAGGTACGCGCCGGCACCGGCGGCGACGAGGCCGCGATCTTTGCCGGCGACCTCCTGCGCATGTACCTGCGCTACGCCGAGCAGCGCGGCTGGCGCACCGAGATTGAATCGGCGCACCCTGGCGAGCACGGCGGCTACAAGGAAGTCGTCGCGCGCGTGGAAGGCGATCTTGCCTACTCGCGGCTGAAATTCGAATCCGGTACCCACCGCGTGCAACGCGTACCCGAGACCGAATCGCAAGGCCGTATCCATACTTCGGCCGCCACCGTGGCCATCATTCCCGAGACCGCGGACATCGACGAGGTCGAAATCAATCCGGCCGACCTGCGCGTGGACACCTTCCGCTCCTCCGGCGCCGGTGGCCAGCACGTCAACAAGACCGACTCGGCCATCCGCATCACCCATCTGCCCAGCGGCATGGTCGTCGAATGCCAGACCGAGCGCTCCCAGCACGCCAACCGCAACAAGGCCATGAAGCGCCTGAAGGCACAGCTGCGGGAAGCCGAGCGCGAGAAGCAGGCCGCCGCCGAGGCCAGCTCGCGCCGCCTGCAGGTCGGTTCCGGCGACCGCAGCCAGCGCATCCGCACCTACAACTTCCCGCAGGGCCGGGTGACCGACCACCGCATCAACCTCACCCTGCATCGCCTGCCGGACATCCTGCAGGGCGACCTGGACGAACTGGTGGACGCGCTCGCGCGCGAACAACAGGCCGACGCGCTGCAGACACTCGAGTGAGTCGCAAGTACGGGGGTGTCCGTGTCTACAAGGGTGTCAGGTACATTTTCTGGCGCGGGTCGTTCGCCAGACACGAGGGACGACGGGCCAGAAAATGTACCTGACACCCCGCCATGCCCATGCCCCGCCATGACGTGACACCCCGCCACGCGAATCTTGCGGCAAGTCCACCTACCCGCCCCGCCTACAGCCAGCCTTTCTGCCGCGCCAGCCGATAGGCCTCGATGCGGTTGGTCACGCCCAGTTTGCCGATCGCCTCCGACAGATAGTTGCGCACCGTGCCGTGCGACAGGTTGAGCCTGGCGGCGATGTCGCCGGCAGACTGGCCCTCGCCGGCCAGGCGCAGCACCTGGCGCTCGCGGTCGTTGAGCGGGTCGGACTCCGACCAGGCCTCCAGCGCCAGCTCCGGATCGATGGAACGCCCGCCGCGATGCACCATGCGCAAGGCCTCGGCCAGCCTTTCCGCCGGCGCATCCTTGAGCAGGTAACCGCTGACGCCGGCATCCAGCGCGCGGCGCAAAAAGCCCGGGCGCGCAAAGGTGGTGACGATCACCACCTTGATCGGCAGTTCCTGGCGCCGGATGCGCTGCGCCAGTTCCAGCCCGGTCAACCCCGGCATCTCGATGTCGGTCACCAGCACGTCCGGCTGCAGGCGCTGCAGTTCGCGCCAGGCCATCTCGCCGTTGGCGGCCGAACCCAGCACCTCGATGTCCGATTCCAGGTTGAGCAGCGCCGACAGGGCGCCCAGCACCATGGACTGGTCCTCGGCCAGCAGTACCCGGATCATGCGTGGGTCTCCGTCGTTTTTCCCGCCATCAGGGCGGGCACCGATACCGCGGTTTTTGCTTTGCCGGCACCCGCCTCCGTCGCCGACACCGGCAACGGAACGTCGACGCGCAAACGGGTACCCTTGCCCGGTCTGGATTCGATCCCGAGCGTCCCGCCCAGCGCTTCGACACGCTCGCGCATGCCGTGCAGCCCATTGCCGGAGGCGCGCACGCCGCCGCGGCCGTCGTCGCGCACATGCATCACGGCATGGTTGCCGACCAGGCGCACATCGACCTCGGCATGACGGGCCTGCGCGTGGCGGTGGATGTTGGTGACCGCCTCGCGCAACACCAACGCCAGCACGTCGTCCACGGCATCGGGCAGGATCGGCATGGCCCCGGCAGCCAGCTCCACTCCCGAGGCCCGCAACATCAACCGCGCCGAAGCCATCTCGCCGGCCAGGCCGGTGGCACGGATGCCGGTCACCGCCGCGCGCACCTCGGCCAGGGCATGACGCGCCACATCCTCGGCCTCGCCCAGTTCACGCCGGGCGCCTCCCGGATCGCGGTCGAACAGCTTGCGCGAAAGTTCCAGCTTCAGCGTGATCAGCGAAAGGGTGTGCCCCAGCAGATCGTGCAGATCGCGCCCGATGCGTTCGCGCTCGGCATTGGCGGCCAGGCGCCGCACCTCCTCCACGGACATGCGCTGGGCAGCATTCTTGACCGAAGTGATGCGCGCGGCCAGCGATCCGCAGCCGGTGCTGGTGCACACGCCGATCAGAACGGCGACGATTTCCCACGGCCAGCGCATCCATACGGCCGGCAGCACCAGCAGCAACTCCACGAAGGCCAGCTTGGCCGCACTGATGACCAGCGTGTCCTTCTCCGAATACGGCACGAAGGCGCAGGCGAACACCCCGTACGACCACGCCGCGGGATTGAACGGCATGCATGCCACGGCCAGCAGGTCCAGCGCCGTCACGTAATACCAGGCCTCCCGGTTCGGGCGCACGTAGCTCAACACGAACAACAACAGGAACAGGGGATAACTGAGGGCCAGCGACACGTAGAAGTGCCATCCCACGGGCATGAACAACGGCGTGACGAACACCCAGGCCGACCACAGCAGGTTCAGGACCTGGAACCCCGGGCGACGCCCGGACCGGCGCACCCGGCAGACCATCGAATCGGGCGCCGGCTGCAACCAGACGGGAATCCACGCTTGGTGATCAACGATACTCATGGCGTCATGCTACTTCCAAAGGCGGAAAACGATCGTCCGCGACGCCCATGTTGCCTTTCCCGATCCCGCCACGGCAGTCGCCGCCATCACGTCCCACACATGACACGAGTCACCCCGGCGGGGGTTACGCCGGCTTGGGCACCATGCTATGATTGATTCTGTTTTCCCTTTGTACTTAGTTACTTACGGCAACATCGTGTCCCCACGTTGTTGCCCTCAGTCCAGCAGGAGGATGCCATGGGACCGATCGAGATGCTGCGCGAATTGCGTGAGTTTGGTGGTGCTGCGCGCACCCAGGGCCTGGACGACGCCACCATCGAGCGTTTTGCCGCCAATGATCCGGCGCTGAGCCAGGCCATCGAAGAAGCCCTGGCCCGCCATCGCGAGCTGCGCGCCGATTTTTCCGATTTCCTGAAGCTGGACGAGACCGCGCAGATCGAACGCGCCCAGGCCGATTTCGTCAACTTCTATCCCGACGACGCGGTCAGCCCGTACGTGCCGGCCGCCGCCCGCGGCCCATGGATCGTCACGCTCAAGGGCGCCGTGCTGCACGACAACGGCGGCTACGGCATGCTCGGCTTCGGCCACAACGTGGCGGCGATCACCGCGGCGCTGGGCAAACCGCAGGTGATGGCCAGCATCATGACCCCGTCCGTCGCGCAGATGCGCTTCGGCACGGCCATCAACGCCGAGCTCGGCCGCAACCGCGGCGGCAACCCCTACGCGCGCGTGATGTGCCTGAATTCCGGCTCCGAGTCGGTCACGCTGGCCGCGCGCATTGCCGACGTCAACTCCAAGATCATGACCGACGCCGGCGGCCCGCATGCCGGCCATGCGATCAAGCGTGTGGTGGTCAAGGGCGCCTTCCACGGCCGCACCGGCGAGCCGGCGCTGTATTCGGATTCCACGCGCAAGACCTACGTGAAGAACCTCGCCAGCTATCGCCACGAGGACACGCTGATCACGGTCGAGCCGTACAACGTCGAGCAGCTCAAGCAGGTGTTCGCCGACGCCAAGGCCAACGACTGGTTCATCGAGGCGCTGTTCCTGGAACCGGTCATGGGCGAGGGCGACCCGGGCCGCTCGGTCACGCCGGAGTTCTACACCGCGGCGCGCGAACTGACCCGCGAGCACGGCACCCTGTTCCTGGTCGATTCCATCCAGGCCGGCCTGCGCGCGAAGGGCGTGCTGTCGGTGACC
>CAZMMO010000193.1:0-4423 GCA_964567365.1 uncultured Rhodanobacteraceae bacterium
GTTTTCTCGCCGCATCATCGGCTGGGCGACGAGTCAAGTCGCCGACGCCCGCCTGGCCCTGGAGGCGAGCGAACGGGCTTTTGCCATGCGCAAACCCAAGGCCGGCCTCCTCGTGCATTCGGATCAAGGCTGCCAGTACACCGCCGCGCGCTACGCCATCCACCTACGTGCCCACGGCGCCGTGCAGAGCATGAGTCGCAAGGGCAACTGCTGGGACAATGCCGTGGTCGAGCGCATCTTTCGCAGCTTGAAACAGGAATGGATCGACGAGCCTTATGCAACCCAAGAGCAAGCACGTCACGACGTCATCGATTATGTGGCCAACTACTACAATCATCAGCGTCTACACTCCACGCTGGGCTACCGTCCGCCCGCCGAGTTTGAGGCGATAGCCACTTGACGCTCCTACCCCGTGGTCCAGAAAATGCCGGCCACTTCAACCCGGGCGCGACCGGCATCAGCGTTCATCGAGTGTTGAGCCCGTCGCGCCCGGGTGCGCTCCTACAAGGGGGCGTGGAGTGTGGTGCGAGTTACATGTCGTGTTTGGCCAGTTCGACGCCGGCTTGCTGGTAGGCACGCCAGCGTTGTCGGGAGCCCTCGCGTTCGGCCGGGTCGGCGGCGACTACTTCGAGCACGCGCTGGTAGGAACCCTGTGGCGGCTGTTCACGCAGGTTGACCAGCAGCGGCCGGTCGGGGGTGTCCACTCCGGGCGGCACGATGAGCACCGGAACCTCCGCGTCGTCGTCGCAACCGGCCAACTGGTGCGGGATGAAGGCATCCTCGTCGAAGGCCCACAGCAGGTCGTCGAGTTCTTCGGCCTGGGTGAAGTCGCGTGCCAGGATCAGCAGGGGCTGGTCCTGCGCCAGGGCTTTCTGCACCAGCTTGCATACCAGCAGCAGCGGCTGGTCGCGGAAACGTGGTTTGGCGATCAGATAGAAGTCGGCACGCGGCATGCGTGCATGATGTCATGGTGTGGCTGGATCGGGAAGCAACCGGCGCGGATTCCCGGCGCGCTGGCGGCCCGGTCGGGCTTGTGGCGGCACCCGGCGTTGCACGACGATGGATTGCGGCATCCCTGTACGGCCGCGGGCGCAAACCGCGCCGTAGTATCTCGACCGGCTACACTGTGGCCGGTTTTCCGGACCGCTCCACGGCGCGAACAGGCCCTCACCGCATGCTGCGAATCCTCGACCGTTACATCCTGCGCGAAATGGCCGCCAGCGTGCTGGCCGTGGCCGTGGTGCTGCTGGTGGTACTGGCCGGCGGCACGTTTGCGCGGGTCCTGCAGCAGGTGGCCAACGGCAGTTATCCGGCCAGCGTGATGTTCGACGTGCTGGGCCTGAAGATGCTGGCCTCACTGTCGGGTCTGTTGCCGCTGGCCTTGTTCCTCGGCCTGCTGGTGGCCCTGGGCCGGCTCTACCACGACAGCGAGATGCACGTGCTGGCCGCCTCCGGCATGGGCCGGCGCGGCCTGTTGCGGCCCGCGGCGTGGCTGGCCGTTCCGCTGGCGCTGCTGATCGGCCTGGTGTCGCTGTGGCTGGGTCCCTGGGCCGAGAACACCAGCACGGTGATGATCACGCGCGCCAACCATTCGGTGATCGCCGCCGGCCTGCAGGCCGGGCGCTTCACCGAGTTGCCGGGCGGGGGCGGGACCATCTTCGTGTCCCGCATGAATCGCGACGGTACCCGCCTGGGCAAGGTGTTCATCGCGCGCCAGAGTCCAGGTGGCGACGGCGACCCGCCGGCGCTCAAGGTGGTGACGGCCCGGAGCGGCACCTTGTACCCCGGCTCGGACGGCGTGGGGCGTTATCTCGCCTTGCGCGACGGCTGGCAGTTCAAGGTGCCGCTGGATGCGAACAACTGGAACCGCATGCGTTACCGCGAGAACGACGTGTCGCTGGCGCCGGTGCGTCCGGACAACGCCGGCAACCAGGGCGGGATCGGTTCGGCCACGAGTACCCTGGCGCTGCTGCAGGCGTCCGGGGCCGAGGCGCGTGCGGAGCTGGCCTGGCGCATCGCCGCGCCGGTCACCGCCCTGGTGCTGGCGTTCCTGGCGCTGCCGCTGGCGCGTCAGACCCCGCGCGAGCCGCGCTACGGGCGCCTGCTGATCGCGGTGCTGTGCTATTTCCTGTACGCGGGCGTGCTGTCGCTGGCGCGCGCCATGATCAGCCAGGGCAAGGTCCAGGGCGCCGCGCCGATCTGGGTGTTGCATCTGCTGGTGGTGGGCGCGGCCGCGTGGTTCCTGTGGAAACAGTACGCGCCGTGGAAGACACGCGGGGCACGCCCATGATGGCGTTGCCCACGATCAAGCGCGCCGATCGCCTGATCGCCGCCAGCGTGCTCGGCATGCTGGCGGTGGTGTGGGTGGTGCTGGTGGGCTTCGACACCCTGACCCAGTTTCTGCGCCAGCTCGGCGACGTCGGCTCGCACGGCTACACCTTGAGCGGCGCCATCATCTACATCGCCTGGACCGTGCCGCGGCGCATGTACGAGTGGTTCGGCAATGCGGCCCTGATCGGCGGCCTGCTCGGCCTGGGCGGGCTGGCCACCAGCGGCGAGCTGACCGCGCTGCGCGCCGCAGGCATGTCCAAGCTGCGCGTGGCGGTGTCGGTGGTGGTGGTGCTGGCGATCCTGACCGGCCTGGTCATGTTGATGGGCGAAACGGTGGCCCCTTACGGCGCGCAGCGTGCGCAGGCCATGCAGCTGCGCCTGCATGCCGAGCACCTGGGCATGACCACCGGCAGCGGCCTGTGGGCCCGCGACGGCAACCGCATCATCAACGCCAAGGCGGTCCTGGCCCGCCACGAGCACGGTCGGGCCCAGGTGCAGCTGGCCGACGTGCGCGTGTTCACCCTGGACGACAGCGGGCAACTGGTGAAGTTCGTGCATGCGCACGGGGCCACCAGCCGGCAGGGCGGATGGGTGCTGGAGAATGCGCGCGTGACCACGCGCAATGCCGAGGGCATGCACAGCGTCAGCCACGACCGCATGCCCTGGACCACGCGGCTGGATCCAACCGTGCTCAAGCAGTCGGTGGTGCATCCCGAGTACCTGTCCATGCGCGACCTGGCGCGCAACATGCGTTACCTGGAACGCAACCACCAGAATCCGGTGGCCTACGCCAAGGCCTTCTGGAAGCACGCGTTCTACCCGATCGACGTGCTGGTGCTGGTGCTGTGCGCCATGCCGTTCGCGTTCGGCGCCCTGCGTTCGGGCGGCCTGGGCAAGCGTCTTTTCATCGGCGTGGTGGTGGCCCTGGGCTGGTATTTCCTGCAGCAGGGGCTGGTCAACGTGGGCATCGTCTACGGCCTGCCGCCATGGCTGGCCGACCTGCTGCCGGCGCTGGCACTGGCGGTGCTGGCCACGGCCTATTTCCGCCGCTACGGGTAGGCGGGCTTCGGGCCGAATTCGCGATGCGTCGCGCGCCCCGTGGCGGACGGTTTCAGCCCTTGCGCGATGTACGCGGCGGCGGCTCGAATTGCACCAGCACGGTGCCGGCGAGCAGGTCGTGCAGGGCGCGCCGTCGCGGATCGAACAGGGACACGCCGAAAAACGCCACCCAGGCCAGCAGCGCCGCCAGCGTGGCCGCACGCGTGCCGGCCACTGCGCCCAGCGCCAGCAGCAGCAGGGGCAGCGATGCCGCCGCCGCGCGCGTGATGGCGGCCCGGGGCGGTACCCGTTTGCCCGTCGCCGTGCGCAGGCGCATGCGCCACGGCCGCATGCCCAGGGTCTGGCCGCCGCGCCACCAGGACACGACGAAATAGGCGGCCACCACCAGGTATTGCAGGGGCTGGTACCACCACGGGAACGTCGCTCCGGAGCCCAGATGGTCCAGCCGACCCAGGGTGGCGGCCTCGCAGATCATGCCCACCACCATCACGATGGCCACCACGGCCACCAGGTCGTAGACCAGCCCGGCCAGGCGGCGCCATGGCGACGCGGGCGTGGCGATGGCGGTCGGTGCGTCGGCGGTGGTGGATGTGGGTGCGCGAGGATTGGTCATCGTATGGAAAGGCTTGCAACGGGTGGTGGCGGCCGTCAGCATCATGCCATGGCCTCCCCGCATGCCAGTATCGCCGATGTCGACCGCGCCGGCATCGACGCGTTCCTGGAACGCGCCTGGTCCGAGGACGGTCTGTCCGTGCGCACCCTGGAGGCCTACCGGCGCGACCTCGAGGACCTGGCGCGCTGGCTGCACGAACGCGGACGCCATCTGCACGACGCGCGCGGCGAGGATCTTTCGCGTTACCTGGGCGAACACGCCGGGGCCGCACGTTCGATGGCGCGGCGGCAGACCTCGTTTCGCCGCTACTACGCGCACCTGGTGCGCATCGAGCCGGGATTCCGGGATCCGACGCTGCACCTGCAGCGCCCGCGCCTGCCGCACAGCCTGCCCAAGGCGCTGGCCGAGCGCGAGGTGGAG
>CAZMMO010000194.1:0-1824 GCA_964567365.1 uncultured Rhodanobacteraceae bacterium
AGTCCGGCCAGATCCAGCAGATCGGCTTCGGCCTGTACAGCGAACTGCTGGAGCGCGCCGTGCACGCGCTCAAGAGCGGCAAGGTGCCCGACTTCGACCTGACCTCCGACCACGAAACCGAGGTCATCCTGCACGTCCCGGCCCTGATCCCCGAAGACTACCTGCCCGACGTGCATACCCGACTGACGCTCTACAAGCGCATCGCCAGCGCCCGCGACGCAAACGCCCTGCGCGACCTCAGGGTGGAAATGATCGACCGCTTCGGCCTGTTGCCCGAGCCGACCCGGCAGCTGTTCGCAATCACCGAGCTGAAGCGGATCGCCACCCCCATGGGCATCCGCAAGCTCGAATTCGGTCCGGCCGGCGGCCGCCTCCATTTCCGCGGACAACCCGACATCGATCCGGCCGCGCTGATCCACCTGGTGCAGACGCAGCCGCGCACCTACAAGCTGGACGGGCAGGAAAAACTGCGCATCCTCGGCGAATTCGAGCAACCGGCTGAACGCATGGACGCCGCACGGCGGCTGCTGGACACCTTGTCCACGCGCAAGGCCGCGTGACTCCCTGCAGAACTTCGAGAAACCACGTGAGGCCAGCCATGCATCCACCCACCGTTCGTGGTGATGCTTCGACGGGCTCAGCACTGGGTACGCTTCGCATCGAACCACGAACGGCACGCAAAACGTGAGGCTGGCGCCCCCTTCGGTACCTCAGGACAGGCTTCGATACCTCAGGGCGAACGGAATTCGGCTCCTGACAACTGCGGTCCTGGATGCCCCCTGATTCATGATTTCCCAAAACTCCCTGCGCAAGAATATTCCGCCGCGCTTGCTGCACCGCAATACCACGAGTCCCGGAAATCGGCGATACTGCAATCGCCGCGCGGGGACGCGGTAGAACGGGCTCGGCCCCATCGTCGATTCCATTGCTCAGGGAGACACTCGACATGCATCTTGGCAAACGTTGTGCAGCCGAATTCTTCGGCACGTTCTGGTTGGTACTGGGGGGTTGCGGCACGGCCGTGCTGGCGGCGGCATTTCCGCAACTGGGAGTGGGTTTCGTCGGCGTGGCGCTGGCCTTCGGGCTGACCCTGCTGACGATGTGCTACGCCATCGGGCACATCTCCGGCTGCCACATCAATCCGGCAGTGACCTTCGGGCTCGCGGCCGGTGGGCGGTTCCCGGTCAAGGAGGTCATTCCGTACGTCGTGGCCCAGGTCATCGGCGGCATCATCGCCGGCGGCGTGCTGTATCTGATCGCCTCGGGCAAACCGGGATTCGACGCGACGGCCAGCGGCTTCGCCTCCAACGGTTTCGGCGCGCATTCGCCGGGCGGCTACTCGATGGGCGCGGCGGCCCTGTGCGAGGCGGTGATGACGTGCTTTTTTGTCTTCATCATCATGGGTGCCACCCACAAGCATGCCCCGGTGGGCTTCGCCGGCATCGCGATCGGCCTGGCCCTGACCCTGATCCACCTGATCAGCATCCCGGTCACCAACACCTCGGTCAATCCGGCGCGTTCGACCGGCGTGGCCGTCTACCAGGCCGGCTGGGCGGTGCACCAGCTGTGGTTCTTCTGGGTGCTGCCCATCGTCGGCGGCATCGTCGGCGGCCTGATCTACCGCTACCTGTGGAGCGGACAGCCGGCCCAACCCAGCATCGAGGGCGACCTCACCTGAGGGGAACACCGATGCCGCCGGAATGACGAGCAAGAACGCGGTTTTCGAAGCTCCCCGTAGGAGCGCACCTGGGCGCGACCGGCGTGAGGCCTGAGGCTGTCGCGCCCGGGTGCGCTCCTACAAAAGGCAATCAGCCATCCGCAAAA
>CAZMMO010000194.1:1924-4419 GCA_964567365.1 uncultured Rhodanobacteraceae bacterium
ATGCACGGTGTGGAAATGCGCAAGCGCAAGGCTGACGCGCGGGCGAAATTCCGGCAGAATCCGGTGACCACAAGACGGGGGCGGCGGATGCACGCATCGCGGGGAAAACGTCTGTTCTGGGCCGGGCTGATCGTCGGCTCGTGGCTGGTCGCGCTGGCCGTGCCGCTGTACAACCGGGTCGAGCCGCGGCTCGCCGGCATTCCCTTTTTCTACTGGTTCCAGTTTCTCTGGATCATCGTTGCCGCGATCCTCACCGCGCTGGCCTACAGGGCCCGCGTCTGACCTGGCCCGGAGAGACCTCATGTCGACTGCCCTCGTCGTGTTCCTGGCGTTGTTCGTCCTGGTCACCGTGCTGGGATTCGTGGCCTCGCGCTGGCGCGCGGCCAGCCTGGATCACCTGGACGAATGGGGCCTGGGCGGGCGCCGCTTCGGCACCGTCGTCACCTGGTTCCTGCTCGGCGGCGACCTGTATACCGCCTATACCCTGATCGCCGTGCCGGCGCTGGTGTTCGGCGTGGGCGCGCTGGGTTTCTTCGCCCTGCCCTACACGCTGATCGCCTTCGCCTTCGCGTTCCTGGCCTTTCCGCGCTTCTGGCGCATCGCCCGCGAGCGCGGACACATCACCGGCAGCGACTTCGTGCGCGAGCGCTACGGCAGCCCGACCCTGGCCCTGCTCGTGGCCTTGACCGGCATCCTCGCCACCATGCCCTACATCGCCCTGCAACTGTTGGGCATCGAGGTGGCCATCGGCGCGCTGGGCGTACACGGAGAGTGGCCGCTGGTGATCGCCTTCGTGATCCTGGCGGCCTACACCTACACCAGCGGCCTGCGCGCCCCGGCGCTGATCGCGCTGGTCAAGGACCTGCTGATCTACGTCACCGTGATCGCCGCCGTGATCGTCATCCCGGCCAAGCTGGGCGGCTACGGCAAGCTGTTCGACGGCGTGCCGGCGGACCACCTGCTGCTCAAGCCCGGCCAGGGCGCCGCCTATGCCACCCTGGCCCTGGGTTCGGCGCTGGCGCTGTTCCTGTACCCGCACGCCCTGACCGGCCTGCTCAGCGCCAAGAGCGAGCAGACCATCAAGCGCAACATGGCCCTGCTGCCGGTCTATTCGCTGCTGCTGGCGCTGATTTCCGTGCTCGGCTTCATGGCGCTGGTGTCCGGCGTGGCCAGCGATCCGGCCTATGCCGACGGCTTCCGCGAGTTCGGCACCAACTTTGCCGTACCGGCCCTGTTCCTGCGCTACTTCCCCGGCTGGTTCACGGGCATGGCCATGGCCGCGTTCGCGATCGGCGCGCTGGTACCGGCGGCGATCATGTCGATCGCCGCGGCCAACCTGTTCACGCGCAACATCTACAAGGAATACCTGCGCCCGGACGCCAGCCCGGCCGCCGAGGCGCGGGTGGCGAAGAACGTCTCGCTGCTGGTCAAGCTGGGCGCGCTGGCGTTCATCCTGCTGTTGCCGCAGCAGTACGCCATCCAGCTGCAACTGCTGGGCGGCATCTGGATCATCCAGACCCTGCCGGCGTTGCTGATGGGCCTGTTCCTGCCGCGGCTGGGCAAGCGCGCCCTCATCGCCGGCTGGCTGGCGGGCATGGTGGCCGGTACCTGGATGGCCGCCAGCATGCATTTCAAGGCCATCTATACCCTGCACGTGTTCGGGTATTCCCTGTCCGCCTACAGCGCGCTCTATGCACTGCTGGTCAACCTGGCCGTGGTGGGACTGCTCAGCGCGCTGGCGCCGGCGCGCGAGCGCCAGGCAACGACCGCCGGGCAGGCATGATGGAACCGGTCGGGCCCGACACGGGAGACGGCGCCACCGGCAACGCCGGCGCGATCGAACGCAACGGACTCAACCTCATCGGCGAGGACGAGCGCAAGGGCCGGCCGGCCGGCCTGTTCTGGCCCTGGTTCGCGGCCAACGTGTCGGTCCTGGGCGTGAGCTACGGGGCTTTCGTGCTCGGTTTCGGCATTTCCCTGCGCCAGGCCGTCGTCGTGGCGGTGGTCGGCATCGTCGTGTCCTACCTGTTCTGCGGCTTCATTTCGCTGGCCGGCAAGCGCGGTTCGGCGCCGACGCTGACCCTGAGCCGGGCGGCCTTCGGCGTATACGGCAACCGCCTGCCGTCGCTGGTGTCCTGGCTGGTCACCGTGGGCTGGGAGACCGTGCTGGTGGCGCTGGCGGTACTGGCCCTGTCGACCGTATTCGCCGAGCTGGGCCTGGGCGGCGGCACGCTGGTGCGCGCGGCCACGCTGGCCGTGATCGTGTTCCTGGTGGTCGGCGGGGGCATCTACGGGTTTGCCGTGATCATGCGCATGCAGACCGCCATCACCGTGGTCACCGCCGTGCTCACGGCGGTGTATATCGCGCTCTCGCTCGGCCACATCGATCTGGCCGCGATGGCCGCGGTACCCGACGGCAGCGTGCAGCGGATGATCGGCGCCTTCGTGTTCATGATGACGGGCTTCGGCCTGGGCTGGGTGCAGGCCGCCGCCGA
>CAZMMO010000195.1:0-4401 GCA_964567365.1 uncultured Rhodanobacteraceae bacterium
TGATCGTGCTGGTGGAGGTGGTGGCGACCGCGTTCGTGTTGCTGCTGGCGCTGGTCGCGGTATTTCTCGCGGTGGCCTGGGTGGTCGACCGCAACCAGACCAGCAACGCGGTGTTGCGCAATTTCCCGCTGGTCGGGCACTTCCGTTACTGGTTCCTGCATCTGGGCGAATTTTTCCGCCAGTACCTGTACTCCAATGACCGCGAGGAGCTGCCCTTCAACCGGGCCGACCGGACCTGGGTCTATCGCGCCAGCAAGGATGCCGAGGTCACCCTCGGCTTCGGTTCCACCCGCGACCTGAGCCGCGAGGGCGTGCCGTTTTTCGTCAATGCGGCGTTTCCCGCGCTGGCCACGGACACGGGCGACGTGCAGCCGGTGACGATCGGCCCGTACGCGCGCGAGCCGTATGCGCATGCGGCGTTCTTCAACATTTCGGCCATGAGTTTCGGTGCCTTGTCGGCGCCGGCGGTGCGCGCCCTGTCGCGCGGCGCGGCCAAGGCCGGCATCTGGATGGACACCGGCGAGGGCGGGCTGGCTCCGTATCATCTCGAAGGCGGTTGCGACATCGTGTTCGAGATCGGCACCGCCAAGTACGGCGTGCGCACCCCCGACGGCAAGCTGGACGACGAAAAGCTCAAGGCCGTGTGCGCCCATCCGCAAGTGAAGATGGTCAGCGTCAAGCTCGGGCAGGGTGCCAAGCCGGGCATGGGTGGGCTGCTGCCGGGCGTGAAGGTGACGCAGGAAATCGCCGATATCCGCGGCATCCCCGTGGGTGAGGATTCGCAAAGCCCCAATCGCCACCTGGACATTGCCAATGTCGCGCAGTTGCTGGACTTCATTGCCCATGTGCGCGACCTCACCGGCAAGCCGACCGGTTTCAAGGCGGTGTTCGGCAGCATGGACATGGTCGAAGACCTGTGCGAGCAGGTGCACCGGCGCGGCATCGAGAGCGCCCCGGACTTCATCATCGTCGACGGTTCCGAAGGCGGAACCGGCGCGGCGCCGCAGACGCTGATGGAGGGCGTGGGCCTGCCGCTGCACGAGGCCTTGCCGATGCTGGTCAACACGCTGATCGAACACGGCCTGCGCGAGCGCGTCAAGGTGATCTGCTCGGGCAAGCGCATCACCGCCTACGACGTGGCCTGGGCGTTGTCGATGGGCGCCGACTTCGTCAATTCGGCGCGCGGTTTCATGTTCGCCCTGGGCTGCATCCAGTCGCTGCAGTGCAACCGCAACACCTGTCCCACCGGCATCACCACGCAGAATCCCAAGCTGCAGCGCGGGCTGGTGGTCGCGGACAAGTCCGTGCGCGTGTTCCATTACGCCACCAATCTCATGCACGAGGTGGGCATCATCGCGCACAGTTGCGGCCTGGAACAGCCGCGCCAGCTCGACCGCACGCATTGCCGGGTGGTGGGCGACGACGGCAAGTCCGTGCCGCTGGTGGAACTGTTTCCGTATCCGGAGAAAAGGGGCGAGGGGCAAGGGACGAGGGGCGACTCGGCCACGGCGTAGCGCGCGTTTGGCGCATGGCCCTATTCGTGCCTTCGCGGGCGCAAAGACATGCTATCGATGGGCCGGTCGCTGCAGGGTTTCCTGGGCCGAGACGACTTGCCATTGCCCGTGCCTGCGCACGAAGACGTCGGTGAAGGCGATTTGCACGGTCCAGCCCTTGGTCTTGGAATGCACCACGTTGATGCCGTTGGCGATGGCGCTGTCGCCGTAGCGGCGCACCTTGAGGTCGCGGAGTGTCTGCGTGGTGCCGGGCGGCGCGGCGGAGGCGGCCATCGCGGTGGCCTTGTCGCGGGTCTGTCCATGCACGTTGATGTCGAGGAAATCGTCCGCCAGGAGGCGCGCCAGCGTGGCGGTGTCGTGATGCCGTATCGCGGCAAGCCAGGTGTGCTCGAGCTTCACGATGGGGGTGCCCTGGTCGGCGGCGGGGGCGGCCGCCAGCGCGGCGGGGGCGGCGAGAAAGGCGAGCAGCGGGAGGATCGTTTTCATGCGTGCTCCGCGTAGTCCGCGTAGGGTGGAGGGTCAGTCGGCGCCCAGCGTCCGCCAGCCGTCTCCCCCCAGCGTTTCCAGGGGGCGGAAGCGCCGCTTGTAGTCCATCTTGGGATGGCCGGCGATCCAGTAGCCCAGGTACAGGTAGTCCCGCTGGATGCGGCGGGCCCAGGCGATCTGGGCCAGGATGGCGAAGGTTCCCAGTCCCCGTGCTTGCTCGTCCGGATCGTAAAAGGTGTAGACGGCGGACAGGCCGTCGGGGCACCGGTCGGTGACGGCCACGGCCACCAGGCGGCCGTGCAGGCGCAGTTCGAGGAAGCGGGTGGGGCTCCAGGGCGCGGCCAGGAAGCGGGAGAAGTCCTCCGGCGTGGCGTCGTCCATGCCGCCGCCGCGGTGGCGCTGGTCCAGGTAGCGTTGGTACAGCGCGAAGCGTTCCTCGCTGTAGCCCGGCTCGGTGTCGGCCACGTCCAGGTCTTCGTTGCGGCGCTGGCAGCGGCGCTGGCTGCGGTCGGGCCGGAACGCCTGCACCGGAATCCGGCAGGGCGTGCAGGCATGGCAGGTGGGGCAGCGCGGGTGGTACAGGTGGCCTCCGGCGCGCCGGAACCCGTGCTCCAGTGCCTGCGGATACAGCTTGTCGAGCTGGGGCGCGGCCGGATCGATGACCAGATTCTGGGCTACCCGGTCGGCAAAGTAGCCGCAGGCATGGGGCAGGGTCTGGAACAGGCGGATGCGTTCCGAGCGCATGGAGGGATTGTAGCGCCCCGGATGCGGGAGCCGGGTTGTTCAGGAAAACCTGGTTGAACCCGGCTTCGTCTGCGGTGATCCCCGGCCGCGCAGGGCAGGGTGCGTGCTACGGCGGTGCGCTCAGAAGATGCCGGCCATCTGGCTGATCAGGATGACCAGGGCCACGGCTACGAGCACCAGCATCAGGGTGCGCACGCGACGCGCCACGACCTGGGGCGAGCGGCGCAGATGCGGCTGGCGCGAATTTGCCAGTTCGTCGGCGTAGCGGGTCAGGGGCTTGATGCCCAGTTCGCGCAGCAGGGCGCGGGCGCGCGGCATGTCCTTGGCGTTGACCACTTCCACGCGCGCCCAGCGCGCACGGTTCTCCCTTGGCCCGTAGCTGAAGCTGGTGTAGCTGGGGCGGTCGTAGACCGCCCGGTTGGTGATCCGGGTCTCGATGCCGTGCTTGGCGAACAGGGCCACCACGCGGTCGATGTTTTCGGGACGGGGGGAAGTGTAGATTTCGCGCATGCGGCCATTCTAGCCGCGGGTATGTGCGAATGCCTCACCCTTCGTCGCGCAGGCGTACCAGACCCTCCTGGGCGGTGGAGGCGACCAGGCTGCCGTCGCGCCGGAAGATCATGCCGCGGGCCAGACCGCGGGCGCCCTGGGCCGTGGGGCTGTCGAACGAATACAGCAGCCATTCGTCGACGCGGAAGGGGCGGTGGAACCACATGGCGTGGTCCAGACTGGCCATCTGCACGTTGTGGCTGAGGTAGGAGATGCCGTGCGGCAGGGTCACGGTGCCGATCAGGTGGAAGTCCGAGGCGTAGGCCAGCAGCGCGCGCTGCAGGGTGGGCGAGTCGTCCACTTTCTCGGTCAGGCGGAACCAGATGTGCTGGTAGGGCGGCCGTTTTTCCGGCCGGTACTCGTTGCGCGGCCAGACCTTGCGGAATTCGAACGGACTGTCCATGCCCAGCCAGCGCTGCAGCTTGACCGGGAATTTCGCCAGGTCGTCGGCCGACATCGGCGGCTGCGGCTCGATGTCCTCGGGCCGGGGTACCTCGGGCATGCTCGACTGGTGTTCGAAGCCCTTCTCGTCGATCTGGAAGGAAACCGCGCAATTGAGGATGGTCTTGCCATGCTGGATGGCTACCACCCGCCGCACCGAGAAGCTGTGGCCGTCGCGGGCCCGCTCGACCTGGTAGACGATGGGGGCCTCGATGTCGCCGGCGCGTACGAAGTATCCGTGCAGCGAGTTGGCCTGGCGGGCCGGGTCGACGGTTTCCTGCGCGGCCGACAGCGCCTGCCCGAGCACCTGGCCGCCGAACACGTAGCGGGTGCCGATGTCGCGGCTCTGGCCGCGGAACAGGTTGTCCTCCAGACGCTCCAGGGAGAGCAGGTCGATCAATTCGGCGACGCGCGATTGGCTCATGAGGACCTCGAAAAACTCTGATGTTTGCGGAGGGCTGATCGCTTTCTGTGTAGGAGCGCACCCGGGCGCGACAGCCTTGGCCCTGCATGAAACCTCACGCCGGTCGCGCCCAGGTGCGCTCCTACGGGGAGTCTCGAAAAATTCCGTTTTCTCGTCATTCCTGCAACAGGGTCATTTTGTGGTTTGGCGCCGGAGCAAGGCGGTTCTTCGAGATTCTCTCATGGGGTGAGTCCCGACAAAGGC